>CAIWEX010000454.1 GCA_903911795.1 uncultured Schlesneria sp. | reverse complement strand
GCCGTAGCCGGAGCCGTAGCCGGAGCCGTAGCCGCTCACTTCACCGCAGATTACTTTCGCCATGCTAACGCCCCTGCACCTTGGCGTCTTTCCATGCCTTTTCGGCAGCGGGATCGACGCTCATGATGGCGGTCACGCCCTCAAGCGTGATGGACGGCGCGACAGCGGAAATTTTGCATTCTCTTGTCGGGCCTTTCTCGCCAAGGCCGAACACGCCGCCAACGTTTGCGGACCAGTACAGGCACATGCGAGCGTTGGTCAGGATGATCGGGCGAGCGTTGACGTTGGCGGTATATCCGAACACAACGCCGCGCTTGTCGGTGGTGACGATGACGGGGGTGGATAAATTGTCTACCGCCGCCCTGAGTGACCCAGTAGCTTGTTTGATATTCGTGTCGGCAAAAACATATTCGCCAAATTTGGGGGCCGTTGGCCCGTCCGCAGCCGCAACAATCCGGCGCATATCGTCTAGGGTGAGGTCGCAGTTCTTCATGATGGACTCCTGTTGATTAAGGTAGGAAAGCCGGGGGCATTACACCCCCGGCCTCGCTTGCTACTTTTCCCAAGGCTTCTTCTTGGGACCGCCAGAGTTTGCCGCCGCTGGTTTGATGGACGCAGCCGGGGCATCGCTGATGGGCTTGTAGCGCACCGTATTCTGATCCTCGCCAGTGTCCTTGCGCTTGGACATGCCGATCTTCAACTTCACCGGGATGCCGTGAAGCATATTGGTGTTGTTGCAGGATTCGTTGGGCTTACCGATCGCCCGCATCAAGTCCTTCATAGAAGCATTGGCGATGTCCATCGCCATCTGGTTCTCATGCCGGACATTGAGACGGTCCCAATACTTACGACCAGCGTAATCGCCGTCGAGAATGGTAAATTCAAGCTCGATGTACTTTCCGTTGCCGGATTTGGTCGTCTTGTAATCGCTGCCGGTAACTTCAGCGATATATTCGCCAACCGGAAACGGTGTGTAATCAACACGGTCCGCGACAGCGTTCGGATCAAATACGAAATCAAGTTCAGCCATTTGCTTATTCCTTTGTGTCGAGTTGTGGTTGCATTGCGGTTACGAGTGCTTCGGTGAAGGTCGCATAGTCCAGCGGCAGGGTATCTGGCAGAGCCCACCGTGACTTAGCAACCCAGCCGGGGCGCTCTTGGGTATGGAGTACGCGAGAGCCAGACCCGATCGCCCTGGTTTTCTTTTGGTTGAAGCCGATGTCGTTCTTCACGGTTGTCACTGTATAGTTTGCGAAAACGAGACAGTCACACCATTCAGAAATGATAGCGGCAGCACCCTTATGCAAGTCGAGCATGTAGCGATCGTAGCTGTCGTTCAGCGGATCGTCATAACGCTTGATTTGCGTATGAGCCAAAAGAATGACCTGCATGTTTTTCTCGTTACGCAGCAGATCAAAGCCTTCCAGCACATTTCTCCATAGCTCCACGGCGAAGGCATAGCCCTTGCCGTAGCCGATGTCTTCGATGTTGCTGACTTTATTGTTCTGGGCAACTTGCTTGAAGATAAGCTGCTCCAGCCAGTCGGCGCTATCGAGCACCACAGTGCCGAAGTTGTGGTCTTCATTGAAGAGAGACTGGATTGCCTCCATAACTTCTTCGTAGGACTGAGACTTTGGAAAAGCGGTGACCGACAGTGCATCCAAACCTTCTTCTGTCTGGATGAACACAGGCCGATCGGACTGTGCAGCGAACGAACTTTTGCCGACACCGTGCGTACCGTACAACACGATACGCGGCG
>CAIWEX010000453.1 GCA_903911795.1 uncultured Schlesneria sp. | reverse complement strand
CCGGCATCTCGCAGACGAATAATGACGGTGGCATCCTCATCGATTAACTGATCCTTCAGGGGTGGGGCTCCCCAGGAAGTCGGAATCCCCTTTGTCGCCAGCAGGTCTTTCACTCCATAGGGAATTCCGTGCAACGGGCCTCGATCTTTACCTGCAGACAGATCAATGTCAGCCTGACGTGCCTGTTCCAACGCGACATCGGCGGTGATGCGCACCACCGCGTTGTATTGGCTGCCGAATTTTTCCAGCCGGTCGAGGAAATACTTCGTCAACTTGACTGAAGAAGTTGCCTGGGTACGCAACTGCGCGCCGAGTTCACGAATTGTTGCGAATGCAAAGGAATCGTCTGCCATCTCTTTTCAACCTTCAACCGGGGTTCCGTCCGTGCCACGATAAGGGCTGAAAACGAATGCAGGTTCATCGGAATTCTTCAGCGGGAATTCCGACAACAGCTTTCCTCGAGCCAGATCCCCACGAAGATCTCGGAAGATCCCCTGAATCGCGACATCGTTATAGTTGTCGCTGGGATATGTTCGCACCAGATAGGTGAGCAGCAACACTTCCAGAGGCGGAGCGGGAGGTTCAACTTTCGCTGCCGGTTCTTCGGGGAGCTTTGGGGCCGGGGGAGTCTCGGCCCCGAGTGCCTGGGCGGTAGTCAATGCCGCTGCGAGTCCCCCTGCTCCGACCGTCAGCTGTCGGGCGAATTCCCTTCTCCTCATGCGACTTGCCATCGTGAGCCTTTCCCGAATCTCAATCGAATTCTCGACATGTCGCGCAGACCGACAGGGAGTGTCGATGAATTCGACGAATTCGTTACCAATGTTAGGAGCTTGACACGAAATCATTGCCTCTTGGAGGAGATTTCCCTTCGGCACGACAATTGCCAATGGAACGCCATCGGACACGTTACGGTTCGTGGATCCGCCTGACAATTGAGAAAGAGTATATGCCCGCACACAGTCCCTCGCCAATCCGCCGACACATACGTCACCGTCGTCTTCGTGGATTCACACTCATCGAGCTGCTGGTCGTGATTGCCATCATTGCCGTGTTGATCGCACTGCTGCTGCCTGCGGTGCAACAGGCCCGTGAAGCGGCTCGCCGAACGCAATGCAAGAATAACCTCAAGCAGATCGGCCTGGCGATCCACAACTATTCCGACTCGTATCGTCAGTTTCCACCGAGCGCCACGCTGCTCGCAGGAGTCGCCAGCAGTTCCTGGTCAGTTCATGGACGTATTCTGCCGTTCCTTGATCAGGCAAATCTGTTCAACGCCGTCGATCTGTCCAAGGGATGGAGTGGTCAGATGGCAATTGATGGTCTGCGCATCCCGACCTATGTCTGCCCGAGCGATGCCAAAGCTGGGACGACACGCGTCGACACTTCACCTCGACTTTGTCCGACCACCTATGGAGTCAACTACGGCACCTGGTTCGTCTGGGACCCGTCGACTGGGGTTGGCGGAACCGGCATGTTTTCTCCCAATGCCAGTAACACATTTGCATCGATCACGGATGGAACAAGCACTACCTTGTTTGCTTCGGAAGTCAAAGCATGGAGCCCCTACCACCGCAATGTCCCGCCCCCATCGACGGCGATCCCCGCCAATGCCGCTGCCGTTTCAGCATTGATGACCGCGACAGGTGGCAACGCCAAGGACACTGAACATACCGAATGGGCCAACGGCCAAGTCCACCACTCAGGATTCACCACGGTCCTGACACCGAATTCCAAGGTGACCTGCGTCGTGGGCGGGACGACGTACGATCAATGCGATTACAACAGTTGGCAGGAAGGGACGTTGCCTGCAACCCCCAGCTATGCTGCGATCACATCACGCAGCTATCACACCGGGTGCGTGAATTCACTGCTGGCAGACGGGACTGTCCGCACGATCAGCGAAAACATCGACATCAATGTCTGGCGATCACTTAGCACCCGGTCCAGCGGTGAAATCGTCGGTGATTTCTAAACCTGCCGTAACTTCTTATTGCTGACGCTCGCTCAATTCGACCAAGAAACCATTGAAACGCAGAGGGCGCTGAGATCGCTGAGAAAGACTGGAGTGGGTGATCTCCACTGCCATTTACCTCAGCGTCATCTGCGCTCTCTGCGTTTCAAAAGCATCTCCACAAAGGCGAAGAAGTGGGGCAGAACGATGGAGGGCAGGATGATCGAAGACATCGGAATCCTGGCTCTTTATCATTCTGCCCCACTTCGTTCTGCCAAGATCTTGCTTTCATGAGATTGAAGTGGAGCGGGATTGAATCCAAAAGCGAACGACGATCGCCTAGAATCTGTAATCGCATCGCTATTCGGCGTTCTTCCATCCGCCACCACTTCGCATTAACCGGACAACATTGCTGCGGACCAGAATCTGGGGTGGAAGGTCCTTGAGATTCCATACTTCAAGGGAGGCAGACTGGTCATTGCCTGCATATCCCTCGTGCTGACGCTCCGAGAATGCAGCCGTGATTTCCAACTGCTGCGTTGTCTCAGGGATCATTGCGTCAAGTGATTTCCGGGCGACACGGAATCTCCACGTCCGGCTGGTTTTGGCAGGAACCAGTTCAATCAGTTTGTTCGTACCACCCTCTTTACGAGTTCCGTCGAGTTCTTCGG
>CAIWEX010000452.1 GCA_903911795.1 uncultured Schlesneria sp. | reverse complement strand
ATGTCAGTGAACTCCGGTTGATCGAGATCGGTGTCCGCAGGGAGTTCACCCCGTTCTCTGGCTTCGATCAGCGACTTTCGTATTCGCTCGTGAATTTCGCGTTTCATCTGATGAGCGGTCAGTGAAATCCCGCCAATCACGAAACCCGCAATCAACAATGCCAGCAGATATCTCATAGCTGCGACTTTCAACTCTCGCTGTGATGATGAATTGCATCGACGGGACGAATCATCGCATTGGCAAAGAACGCGATCACAAGCAATCCAGCCATGGTCAGCATCGTTGTACTGTAAAGTGTACTGGAGGGATCGAGAGTCCCCGGGGGAGCGATCGCCATCAGTTTTGGCAACGTAATCGATTTCTTTTCGATCAACGAACTCAGCTGGTCAACCGGCACACCGAACGTCTTTTCGAAAATAGCTGGGTCAATCCTCGACGCCAGATCCGTCAATGCTTGCCGCAAGGATCTGTCACGCAGGTATGTGGTCAGCACCGGGCCGAGAACTCCCGCAGTACTCCACGCCGTCAGCAGTCGACCGTGAATTCCACCGACAAATCGAGTCCCAAACAGGTCAGACAGGTATGCCGGGATCGCTGCAAAGCCGCCGCCGTACATCGTGAAGATCAGCATGGAAACACCATAGAATGCGATCAACCACTGGACCGATGGACTTTGGCTTTGACGAGTCGCGATCCAGGGGATCGATGCATACAGGGCAGCGCCCAGAGCGAAGAAAATTGCGTACACTCGCTGGCGTCCCAGATAGTCTGACGCCGTGGACCACGCAAACCGACCGAGCATGTTGAAGAGACTCATCATCAGAACAAACGTTGCTGCAAATGAACTGGTGACAATCGTCGGCAACGTGGTTCCAAAGATCTCACCAATCATCGTCTTTGCCACTCCCAGCACGCCGATGCCTGCGGTGACATTGAAACAAAGGACGATCCAGAGCAGGTAGAATTGCGGGGTCTTGATGGCCTGATCTGCATTGACATCATGCCGTGTAATCATCGACCGCGAGACACTCGGTTCAGGTGGACTCCATCCCGCAGGTTTCCAATCGGGTGCCGGAAGACGATACGAAAACGAGGCAATCACCATCACGAGAAAGTATCCAAGCCCAAGGACAAAAAATGTCTCGGCAATCCCCATACGCCCCGTACCAACGACGTAGACTCCGGGTTGTTCCTTGACCAGCATTTGACCTACCTCGTTCGGGCTGACGACCACGACTTCGCGCGGATGACCGTCAACCGTCGCGAAGCGTCGCCCCGATTCGGTCTTCAAAGAAACCTGGTCGACTGTCCCGAGGTATTGGGGTGACTTGTAAAACGTCTTGATCAGAGATTCCTTGAGCGGGGCTCCGATAATGGCACCACCACCGAAACCCATGATGGCTAATCCCGTTGCCATTCCACGTCGGTCGGGAAACCATTTGATCAGCGTACTGACAGGTGAGACATAGCCGAGCCCCAGACCGATCCCGCCAATGACGCCGTACCCCAGGTATAGCAGCCACGATTGATGGAGCAGGATTCCCACCCCGCCGATCAGGAATCCGCCACCCCAGCAACAGGCCGAAACAACTCCGACTCGCCGCGGCCCGACCTGTTCCAGCCACTTTCCCGCGACTGCCGCCGAGAGGCCCAGACAGACGATGGCGACGGTAAAGATCCACGTGACCTGCGTCAGCGTCCAGTCGTCCGCCGCACTCGCCACGACTCCGTGTAATTTCATCAAGGGCGGGTTAAAGACGCTCCAGGCGTAGACGGATCCAATGCACAGGTGAATCGCAATCGATGCCGGGGGGACTCGCCAGCGATTAAATCCTGGCGGAGCGATGATCCTCTCTTTGGCCAACAGCCCTGCCATCAATCGCCTCTTTCGCCTTTTTCGGCCAATTGCCACTCAAGGAAGCGAGTGACATGAAATCCCGGGCTCACAGTGGTTCAGCCTTATCGGTCGCATCTCAGACCGTGGCCGTATGGTCGAGAAAGCATACATATTCCTCAGTAAATTGGCACCAACCGCAGGGCAATCGGCTGGTTCCGTGTAGGGGGGGCCAGCTCGCTTCGAGCGTAGGCCCACCAAAAGCAAATGTCGAGAAATGATGGTGGGCAGGCGTGGCCAAGCGCCACTTGTTCCACCCTACGTTGGAAAAAAGGTTTTGACGGGCATGACTCGGGTAGGCGAATTCTTGATAGCAAAGGCGTTGCATTGACGTTGATACGCGAATTCATCTCGTCGCGAACTGCAATTCATCGATTCCGACGGTACCGAAATCAAACTCAACAGGGATTTCGCAAAACGGATATCGCAAAACGTCAAATAATTCAGTATTTGAGATGTCGCGTGAAGGAGAGTCAAATGAGACGTCGGCGTCAGTTATTCAGTTTTTTCGTGGTTTTCGGATGTGCCATCGGGATGCCACAACTGGTTGCGATGGGAGCCGATAATCCGAACTGTCCACCATACGGAAAAGAAACTCCTCCGGCTGAGTATAAGCTGATTGCATTCAAGGAAGAGAACGGAGCAAGTATCAAACGCGTGCACCCGCTCATTGGATATCCGGCGGAATATGTTGCAATGGATTACAACTTGGAAAATGGGCAGCCATACTCTTCACTCAATTTGTATGGCAAATCTCGACCGCACGTTGGCATTCCGCGTTGGGACTGGTTCTCCGGATTATCTGACGGAGAACTGACAAAGATCGGAGGAGAAATCTACGTCTTTCGGCGTTCGCCATTAATACTGCGGCGTCTTGATGGGCATGCGCTCGCGTCACCTCCAGAAGCCGCTGAACGCCAATTTATTGTCCCCCAAATGGGCAATTTTAGCGTGACTGATACAAGTCGCCCAGGACGTCAGCCGACTCTCCGTTTCAATATCAAGAAATTCGAACGAGCGCCGAGTAACTCGAACGACAGCGACCGAGTTCTTCTCGCGACACGCTGCAGTTACGATCAGTTGAGTTCTCCGGCACAGAGTGAACCCAATGGTTGGTGGATCGGGTGGGTGTCTGTTGGTCAGTTTATTCAGACGAAGCACTGGCGTTTCAAGGTGACAAAGATTGTGTTTCCGGATCCGCAAGAGCGAGTACGTGGCTGGGCCGAGCTTAGGCTCGACGCTGTTCCGCCTCCGCCATGGCCCCCAGCACCACATCTGCCCCAAACGCAAATCCCGATTGATGGTGATGAACAAGATCGATAATGGACGCAACGTGAGTTACCCAATTTTGGTACGGAATCGCAAATTGTGATTTTTGCTCTTTACATACCGAAGCCAAGTGAATTCACAGACGCGATTACACAAGTCGCGATCGCAAACCTTGTGTTGTGTGCGTTAGCGTTACGGATCAAGCTGTCGGTGCAGTCTGTCCTTCTTGCAGGTGTGTTGATGGCTGCTGGAGGAGTGATCGCGATCGCCCCTGATCTCTATTTCGCATTTTGCAGCCGTAGTTACTCCACTGCTTTCTTTAAAATCACAGCTTACTTTTATGTCGGTCGTGGTAAAATCGTTTTCCTGATTGGGATGGGAATCGCACTTGTCCTTTATGCAATTGTTGTCGAAATCCAAGCCAAGGCTCACCAACCACATCGGGACGACGTGAAGTAACGCGTGATCAAATTGTCTTTCACAGTAAAAGATGGTGGGCCTGCGCGGCGAAGCGCCACTTGTCCCAACCTACGACTTGCCCATCTCCAAGAGGCATTGGCTCTGCTGCCAACCGGCCTGATTGCGTGAATCTGCCGATTCTGCCGCATATCACCGGTATAGGACAGCATGCGTTTTCTTTCGGCAAGTTGCTGAATGCAATCCGATGTCTGAAGTGAACAAACAATCGTCGAAGATGGAAACTCAACGACAATCGGCAATTACTGCCGATCCAGAGTGCCCCCTCCCCTGAGTCAGCAACTATGAAGTATTTCTATCCAATCGCCGCTGCTGCCTTTTTACTCGCTCAGCTCCAGGAAACTTTGAACGGGGCTGAAGTCTCTGTCGTTCGTCCGGAAACCGTTTTTGTCGATGATGGCGAAACGCCAATTGAAATTGAGACACTTCTCAATACCAATCCGGCAGGTGATACCATCCGACTGGTTGACACGGGATCTGCCCGCCGCAGCCTGTGGCAGGTCGCTGGGCCGAATCGCGACTGGTATCCCAGGTTCGTCTGCTCGTGGGGTACTCGCAAAACCACGCTTCCCCGGTTGGACGTTCCACAACCACGGCTTTCATCATCACAGGTAATTGACCTGAAACGCTAAAAGGTGAAAAGAAATCTCGAATCCGAAGGTCTGATTTCCGTAGAGCCTGCTTCGGCACTGGCTCAGACGGCTGCAGATCGATACCATCCGACCAGCATCTTCATAAAAGGATTGTTGGAACGATGGCTCGGGCGGCTCACGCGACAGCATTGACGAAACTCGGTGATCGCGATGATGAGCATGTCACGTCTCGACCGCTGGATTTTCGCCTCATCGCACGGTTGATGGGGTACATGCGTCCGTATGCTCGACAGCGAAACTGGTTGCTTGTCGCCGTCGTCTTGCGAGCGGTCCAGCTTCCGTCGTTGTCCTGGGTTCTTGCCGCTGTCATTGATGGTCCGATTCAGCACGGCGATACGGTTGGAGTCGCCTGGGGAGCAGCGGCCTTTGCTGCTGTTGCAATCTTCACCCAGGTGACCATGCATTTTCGCCAGCGGTACGCTCTGGAGCTCGGTGAAGCCGTCGTCTTTGATCTGCGAAACGCGATCTTTGCCCACTTGCAGCAGATGCCGATGAGTTACTTTCACCGGACGAAAGTCGGCCGAATCATCAGCCGGATGATTTCTGATATCGAAGATGTTCGCATCGGTGTTCAGGAAGTTCTGTTTGTGAGCCTGGTCGCGTTCGGACAGATGGGAGTCGCCGCAGCATTCATGCTCTGGCTCGATCCTGTATTGTTTCTGCTTGTCCTGGGGTTGGCCCCGGTCCTGTGGGGTATCAATCGATATTTCCATCGCAAGCTCAGCGTCGTCCTGCGGCAGATGCGAGAATCATTCAGCCGTGTCACGGCAACT
>CAIWEX010000451.1 GCA_903911795.1 uncultured Schlesneria sp. | reverse complement strand
TTTAATCGCGATATCCGGCCGATCTTGTCGGACAACTGTTTTCAATGTCATGGGCCCGACGAGCACAAACGTCAGGCCGGGTTGCGCCTGGATCTGAAGGATGCCGCCGTCAAAGCAGGGGAATCGGGCCGCGTGGCAATCGTGCCTGCAAAGCCCGATGCCAGTGAACTGGTGGCTCGCCTTGTCACCAGCGACAAAGATCTGCAGATGCCCCCCGCGAGTTCCGGTAAGAAACTGACCGCCCCGCAGATTGAACTCCTGAAACAATGGATCGCTGAAGGGGCCGAATACCAGGGGCACTGGGCATTCCTGCCGGTTCAGCGGCCTGTCCCGCCTGCCGTCAATCATGAGAACTGGGTTCGAAATCCGATCGATCAGTTCGTACTGGCCCGTTTAATCCAGGAAGGGCTGAAACCATCAGCTGAAGCATCCCGGCAGACTTTGATTCGGCGAGTATCGCTCGATCTGACCGGTTTGCCTCCAACGCCCGTGGAAGTTGATGCGTTTCTCGCTGACAACTCGCCCGACGCTTACGAGAAAGTTGTTGATCGCCTGTTGCTGTCAAAACGCTATGGTGAGCGAATGGCGCTGCAATGGCTCGATTTCGCCCGCTACGCTGACAGTAACGGCTATCAGACCGATGGGAGCCGCTATCAATGGCCCTGGCGAGACTGGGTGATTGATGTTTTCAATCGGAATCAGCCGTTTGATCAATTTACGATCGACCAGTTGGCCGGTGACCTCGTTCCCAACCCGACTCGAGCCCAGAACATCGCGACAGGCTTCAATCGCAATCATCGATTGAACGGCGAAGGGGGAATCATTGCTGAGGAATGGCGCGTGGAAACCGTCATCGATCGTGTGGAAACCACCGGAATGACCTGGATGGCGCTAACACTGAACTGCTGTCGCTGCCATGACCACAAGTACGATCCCATCACCCAGCGCGAGTTCTACCAGTTCTTTTCCTTCTTCAACAATGTTGCCGAAAGCGGGACGTTGCAGGGAGACTCGAAGAACACCGACCCGTTGATCGTCGTTCCGACCGACGAACAGGAAGCGGAGCTTGCCCGGTTGGACGAAGAGATCGCTCGTGCAGAAAAGCGAGTCGCTGAAGCCGTCAAGCTGCTGCCGCAATTGATCGCTGCGTGGGAGCCGGGATTCAAATCCAGAATCGCCGAAAGCGGCACCACGGTCTGGCAGCAGCTTGCCGTGAAGTCCGTTAAGTCGGCGGGGGGGGCCAAAGTGACCCGGCAGCCAGATGGCTCGTATCTTGTGGCAGGGAAGAATCCTCAGCATGACGTCTACACAGTCACCGCTCCCATCGACGCAGGCAGCTTTAGTGGATTGTTGCTGGAGTGCTTTGCTGACGCCAGTCTGCCGAATCAAAGCCTTGGTCGCTTTTCGAATGGAAACTTCGTCCTGTCATCAATCGAGGCTGAAATCAGTTCGCCAAGTCTGAAAGAACCACTCACCGCAAAATTCAATCGTGCTGAAGCCACCTATTCACAGAAGGGTTGGGAAATCGGACTGGTACTTGACGGAGCACCGAGCAATGGATGGGCTGTCGATGGGCCGACCCGGCGTGACCAGACAAACGCCATGTTTCTTGTTGAGAATCCGTTGACGGTCCCCAAGGATGCCACGCTGACGGTTCGGCTGAAGCACGAGGCTCTGAACCAGCACAACATCGGACGGTTCCGCGTCTCGATGACGTCGCTTCCCCCAACGACCGTGAAACTCGATGGGGCCAGTTTTCCAGATTCCTTGAAGCAGACTCTGACGCTCGACCCGGACAAGCGATCACCGCAGCAGAAGGACGAACTGGAGAAATTCTTCCGTGCGAATGTCGACAGCCCGTTGAAACAAGCGGAATCAGCGATCGCCGGATTCAAGCAACAGCAGAACAAGACCATGGCGGCATCGCCCAATGTCATGGTGATGCGCGAGTTGCCAAATCCCCGCGATGCGTTTGTGCTGATTCGTGGTGAGTACGATAAGCGCGGCGAGAAAGTCACTGCAGGACTGCCTGTTGCTTTGCCGTCGTTCCCAGCGGGGGCACCTAAGAATCGACTGGGGTTTGCTCAGTGGCTGATTGATCCCTCTCACCCGTTGACGTCTCGAGTCTGGATCAACCGCGCCTGGGAACGGTTCTTCGGCACGGGAATCGTTAAGACATCCGAGAACTTTGGCTCGCAGGCTGACTTTCCATCGCACCCGGAATTACTCGACTGGCTGGCAGCGGAGTTCATGCAGCCGACTGTCAGTCCTTCTGTTGCCGGCCAGCCGGCACAGCGCTGGGACATGAAGGCCATTCAGAAGTTGATCGTGATGAGCGCCACATACCGTCAGACCTCGCACGTGACGCCCGCACTGGTCGAACGCGATTCTGAAAACCGCCTGCTGGCGCGAGGTCCTCGCTTCCGTCTTTCAGGCGAAGCCTTGCGTGATCAGGCACTCGCTGTCAGCGGTCTGCTGGTCGACAAAGTCGGCGGTCCCAGCGTTCGCCCGTACATGCCCGACGGGGTCTGGGATGAGACCAGCCGGTATGGCGATCTGCGAGGATACAAGCACGATACGGGAGATGGCCTGTATCGTCGCACGATGTACACAATCTGGAAGCGGACAGCAGCCCCTCCGAGCATGCTCCTGTTTGATGCTCCGAACCGTGAAGTATGTACCGTCAAACGGTCACGAACGAACACCCCGCTCCAGGCGCTTTCTCTGCTGAATGAAATCACCTACGTCGAGGCCGCTCGTAAACTGGCCGAGCGAATGCTCGTGGAAAGTGGCTCACCTGCAGAACGACTGACGCGCGGATTCCAACTCGCGACGTCCCGCCGCCCCACAGCCGACGAACTGAAGGTACTGACCGAAGGATTGCAGGCTGATCTGATGCATCTGAAACAGAATCCTGACGCCGCAAAAAAACTGGTTGCTTACGGCGATTCCAAGTCGGCTGCGAATCTTGATCCTGTCGAACTGGCTGCCTATACCCTGACCGCCAACGTACTGCTGAATCTGGATGAAGTCGTTACCCGCGAGTGACGGAAAACTGCCGCTTACAGCAAATTGCTCGTAAATCACCATCATCACATTGATGAAAGAATCGAACCATGACCGCACCTGATTTCTTCCAATGGCAGGATGCCCTCAATCGTCGCACATTTCTGCAGCAGAGTTCCGCAGGAATCGGTGCCGCCGCGCTCGGGACGCTGATGGCTCAGAACAGCGCCCAGGCATCACTGCCGGGGTTTCCCAATTTTGCTCCCAAGGCGAAGCGGATCATCTATCTGTTTCAGTCCGGGGCACCTTCCCAGATGGATCTGTTTGATCCCAAACCGGCAATGACCGCCCGGCATGGCGAAGATCTGCCAGAGTCGATTCGCAAGGGGCAGCGGCTGACGAC
>CAIWEX010000450.1 GCA_903911795.1 uncultured Schlesneria sp. | reverse complement strand
CCGCGCCCAGTTTGCTGAAACGTATGCACGCGAGCGTCCTGATGCTCAGGTTGAATGCTGTTTCCTCGACTTGTTCCAGAAGAATCAAAGCGAATTCCAGGTCCTTGATCATGGACCGGCCGACAATTTGAAATTCGTGTGTGAGCCGGACCTGCCTCAGACTGAGGCAGATCTGGTCGCCTTTACCTTTCGCAAAGGAGGCGATGCGGAACTGACACGCGATCTGATGCAGCAGGGGCACCAGCGGCTGGTTGATGGCGGTCGCATGATCGCAGTGACGGATAATGACGAAGATCAGTGGCTGCATGAACAGTTGCAGGAACTCTTTCCCAAGGTGACGCGACGTCCCTTTCGTAAGATCGGGACGCTGTATCTGGCCACACGTACCGGACCACTGAAGAAAGTCAAGAACTATGACTGCGAGTTCGTGTTCCGGGATCGAGGCCGCTTGATTCGAGTGCACAGTCGCCCCGGAGTCTTTTCGCACCGCCGGATCGATCTCGGGGCTCGCACCCTGATTAATACCATGCAACTGAAGCCGGGAATGAAAGTTCTCGACATGGGCTGTGGCGTTGGAACGGTCAGCCTGGCCGCATCGTTCGCCGCTGAAAATATTTCCGTGATGGCACTCGATTCGAACCCGCGCGCGATCCAGTGTACTCAATTGAGTGCCCAGTTGAATGACGCCAAGGGGATCACGGCAATCCTGGATTGTGAAGGGCAATCGGCCTCGACGGGTGACTTCGATCTGGTTCTGGCGAATCCCCCCTATTTTTCAAACTATGCGATTGCCGAACTGTTTCTTGATACGGCATATCGTGCGTTGAAGACGGGCGGGACCGTCCATGTCGTGACCAAGACCGCCAACTGGTTCCTGGAACGAATGCCGCTGTGGTTCGTCGATATCCAGGAATCCGAAGCAGGCGACTACCGAGTCCTGACTGCCCGAATGCCAACACGATGATCGCGATTTGCGGGCGTGCTTTAGGAACACTGATCTCCGCTGATTTCCACTGATCAGACAGAGTAAGAAACGGCTTTGACGGCATACTGGTTCGAAGTATGTTGGAGGGGGCTCGCGTCCTGGATCAGCGGCGATCAGTGTTCCAAATCTCTTCCTTCCTCCAGAAACTTCGCGATATTCGTGCCCTTCATGGGATTGAAGCCAAGCGTTCACAGCCCGAGTTTTGTTGCGATCAGTTGTTCCAGCTTGCGGCTGTCTGCGGCGAACTTGCGAATTCCTTCGGCGGTTTTCTCGGTCGCCATCGCATCTTCGTTCAATTGATAACGGAACGTTTTCTCGTCGAACGTCACTTTGTCGAGTGACAATTGATGTGCAGTGGTCGCATCCAGTTTTCGTGACAGCAGTGCAGTGGATGCAGCGAGCTCGCCTAGTAATGCAGGACTGATGGTGAGCAGATCGCATCCCGACAGTTCCGTGATTTCTCCGATATTGCGGAAGCTGGCCCCCATGACTTCGGTCTTGTAGCCAAACTTCTTGTAGTAATTGTAGATCTGCGTCACCGATTGGACGCCCGGGTCTTCCGCGCCGACATAGTCGCGTTTCATCGCCGCCTTGTACCAGTCGAGGATTCGTCCAACGAACGGCGAAATCAATTGCACCCCAGCCTCGGCACACGCGACTGCTTGAGCGAACGAGAAGAGCAGCGTCAGATTGCAGTGAATTCCTTCTCGCTCGAGAACCTCAGCGGCGCGAATCCCTTCCCAGGTTGAAGCAATTTTGATGAGAACTCGTTCGCGACGGATATCGCGGGCCTCGTACAAGGCGATCAACTGGCGAGCTTTGGCTAATGTTCCCGCCGTGTCAAATGAAAGGCGTGCGTCCGTCTCGGTTGAGACGCGACCTGGAACGATCTTCAAAATCTCCATCCCGAAATTGACCAGAACGTGGTCAATGATGTCCTCGATCTGCCGGGCACCAGTCAAACCCGAGTTCCTGCGGTCCGCGACAGCCTTGTCGACCAGATAGCCATAATCGGGCTTTGAGGCCGCGGCGAGAATCAGCGAAGGATTCGTCGTTGCATCGCGCGGCTGAAATTGTCGCATCGATTCAAAGTCACCAGTGTCAGCGACGACGGTTGTAAACTGCTTCAACTGGTCCAGTTGGGTTGCTGGCATGATGGCTTTCTCGATGGAGTCGTGGTGTTTATTTTGTTTCGTTCAATGGCCTTCGCTGTCTGAGCTTATTGAACGCGGCTGCTCTTCACGGCCAGGTAATGAAGGTGAGAACCGATTCAAGATTTCCTCGGGCGTGATCCAGATGACACGGCCGTCCCGAAATGTTGGGACCGACCGCCCCTCGCGTGCGTGTGAAAGAACTTCGTCGCGCATCGCTTCACGTACGGCCTGGTCGATCGCAGCACAGTCGGTAGAGGAATTGACATGACGATCAGATTTTTCAGTCATGATGAAACTCCGCATTCATTTGCATCCAGACGTGCGGCCGGAAGACCTCGATCTTCCCGTCCTGTCCACTCGCGATAACTTCCGGCATTCCTTCACCCGTGTTATCGTATATTGTCCATACGTCTGCGATTGGAAGATACAACGAAAACAAATTCGACAGACTGCGAAAGTAACGAGTCCGGATTGTTGATTCTGGAATTGAATGTCCACCTCGCTGAACTCGAAGTGCAACACGTGCCACGGCTAGGTCTACATTGGCAAGAAAGAAGTAGTAGAGGTGGACTTGGTAACCCGATTCCCGGAGGGACTTCAACCACTGAACATAGGATCGTCCCGCAAGGGTTGTTTCCAAGGCAAAAGTTTCGCGGCGATCAGCGAGAGCGTGCAAACGCTCAAGCATGATCCGACTCGCTTCCCATGCGACCGATTCTGGTGCAAAGCCTGATAAACCCTGAGCAATTACATCTGCATTGACGTATGGCAGGACCTTCAAAGTTTTCGCCAACAATTTCCTTGAGGAACTGGTTTTTCCAGCCCCGTTCGGCCCACCGAGCACGATGACTCGCGGCGATGATTGTTGGATTTTCATAGT
>CAIWEX010000449.1 GCA_903911795.1 uncultured Schlesneria sp. | reverse complement strand
GACTCCGGAATTGACCGCAGAACTGAAAACGGCCGCGGTGCAGGATCAGGTACGGGCTTGGGAGCAGAAGCTGGGGGCTCAGGGCGCAGTCTGGAAGTTGGCGGATCCGGAAGTGTTCACATCGTCGGATGGCGCGACACTCAAGAAGCTGCCAGACGGTTCGATTCTGTCGGGAGGAACTCGACCGGAAAAAGACACGGTGACGATCGTCGCTCCCGTGGGACTCGCCCGAGTCACGGCGATCAAGCTCGAGGTTCTTGCCGACGACAGTCTGCCCCTGCATGGACCCGGCCGTCAGGACAATGGAAATCTGCACCTGTCCGAATTTGAAGTCTTTATCGACGGCCAGGAAACGTCATTAGCCCTGGTGAATCCTCGCGCCGACTTTGACCAGCAGGATTGGGGTATTGCGAGGGCAATCGATAAGTCTGAACCAACGGCCTGGGGCATCTATCCCAAGGTGGGGATGTCTCACGCAGCCGTGTTCGAACTGCGAGATCCTATCACGGTGACCGCTCCGATCAAGTTGAAGTTCGTCTTGAAACAGCGGCATGGGGGTGGCCATCTAATCGGACGGGCAAGGTTGCTCGTCTCCGATGCCGTTCCCCCTGTTCGACTGGATTTGCTTCCCGAATCGATCGCGATGATCCTGGCGGTACCTCCCGATCAGCGCAGCGAACAACAGCGGGTGGATCTGGCATTATTTCAGCAGCGTGAAGTCGTGGAACAACAGATTTCGACGCTGGCCAAACCATCGCGTGTCTATGCGGCAGCCGCCGATTTCGAGCCCGAGGGAGGATTGCGACCACCGCCGGGCCCCCGTCCGATTCATGTGCTTCATCGAGGCGACATTAACCATCCGCGTGATCTGGCGACACCGGGAACTCTGGGCTGTGTGCCGCTGCCGTCCCGATTCGAAGTGGATCCTGCGGCGCCCGAATCAGTACGCCGAGCTGCTCTGGCGAAATGGCTCACCGATCCACGCAATCCGCTGACATGGCGATCGATCGTGAACCGCGTATGGCATCATCATTTTGGACGGGGTCTGGTAGTGACATTGAATGACTTTGGACATATGGGAGAAACTCCTTCTCATCCGGAATTACTGGATTGGCTGGCAGTTGAGTTTCGCAATGGTGACCAGTCGCTCAAGACATTGCATCGATTGATTGTCACGAGCGCCACCTATCGCCAGTCATCCAGAAGTGAGCCACGAGCCGCAACAACTGACCCTGACAATCGTCTGCTGTCGCATGCGAATCGTAGCCGACTCGATGCCGAGAGCATTCGCGATACAGTCTTGCAGGTTTCGGGACGTCTGGAATTGCGAATGGGCGGCCCCTCGGACCGGCAGTTCGATTTGCAACCGGGAATTCACGTCACACCCAAGGTCGACTACACGAAGTTCAATCTCGATAGTGACCTGGGCCGACGGAGAAGCATTTATCGGTTCCTGTTTCGAACGCTTCCTGATCCGTTCATGGAAACCTTGGATTGCCCTTCCGGGGACCAGATTACTCCGTTGCGTACGAACAGCGTCACTGTCCAGCAGGCTCTGGCCCTCTGGAATGATGTCTTCATTGCCCGGCACTGCGAACACATCGCGGTCAGGATCGAGGCTGACGTCCCTGGAACGGATCAAAGGCTAAAGCAAGTCGCACGAGCGGTGGAATTGATCATGTGTCGACCAGCGTCTGAAAAGGAAATCGAATTACTCGGAGCCTATTGCCAGAAGCATGGCCTGGCCAACACCTGCCGACTGCTTTTGAACAGCAACGAGTTCCTGTTCGTCAACTGACAATAGGCCGGATCGCCTGAAATGCCGTGATCGAATCGCGGTTGGCGGCGACGTCGTGGACGCGGATGATGTCGACACCCTGATTGGCCAGAGCCACAGAAACTCCGACGGTCCCGAAAACCCGATCGTCGACCGGCTTTCCAAGCAGTTTGTGCAGGAACCGCTTCCGCGAGTGCCCGATTAATACAGGGCGGCCCAATTCCTGAAATTGGCGGATCGACGAAAGAATCGTGACATTGTGCTGCGGGGTCTTGCCAAACCCGACACCAGGATCGAGGGCGACTCGTTCCGGGAGAATCCCCGCCTGAAGGAAAGTTCGCAGGCGTTCGGAGAAGAACTCGTTGATTTCCGCGACGACATCGTCGTATTGCGGGTTGATTTGCATTGTTTGCGGGGTCCCCTGCATATGCATACAGACGATGCCACAACCAGCATCACGGCAGACGGCGATCATCTGATCGTCGAATCGCAAGCCCGAGATGTCATTGACAATCCTGGCTCCAGCGTTCAGCGTTTCTCGGGCGACGTTGGATTTTGAGGTATCGATTGAGATCGGTACGGAGGTCATCCGGGACAGTTTTTCGATGACTGGAACCACTCGACGCAGTTCTTCGGCCTCAGTGACAGATTCGGCACCTGGGCGGGTTGATTCGCCTCCCACATCGAGGATGTCGACTCCTTCTGCCACCAGTTGCATCGCCTGTTCGACGGCGGCGTCGGTCATCAGGAAGCGTCCGCCATCGGAAAAGCTATCCGGAGTGACGTTCACGATTCCCATCAGTAGAGGGCGTCCCCCCGCTTCTCTGTGAAACCCCTGAAACTCCCAGACTCGTCGATTTGAGCGGCTTTTCATCATCAAACTCGTCGTAAATGGTAAAGTCGAACCAGCGCATTTCAGCATTCGTCGTCAAGCCTCAAGCTGCGAAAATCGCACAATCCGAAGAATTTGACGAATCGTCAATGTCGGGAAAACTTGCCTGAGTCGTTTGACAAGAAGATTCTCGTCGATATTCTGCTTGGTGTCACAGGGAAACTTGGAGCAGTTCTCCCAGCTTTCCAAATTGTATACCTCACGCAGAACGACTAGGGATTAGGGCTGCTGCGGGAGGGTGGGCACGCCGAGGGTCGGCAGCCGCGTTTGAGTCTCTAGTGTTTTGAGGGAGTCTAGAATGAATCGTATGTTCGGATTTGCAGCTGCTGCTGCGGTCGCCGTTGTGTTGAGCGTTGGTGGTTCGGCTGAAGCTCGCAGCTGCTGCCGTCCTGCTAAGGTCCGTTGCTGCAAGCCAGCCAAGACCTGCTGTGCACCAAAGCCATGCTGCAGCGCACCAAAGCCATGCTGCACCACCGCAGCTGCTCCTTGTGCCAGCGGCTGCAGCGCCACCGCTGCTGCTCCAGCTGCTCCAACGGAAGCTCCAAAGCCTCCAACCGAAGCACCAAAGCCAGCCAAGTGATTTGAATACAAGTCGTCGCTTGCTCCTCGCGGAGTCGGCTGCGTCGTTTGTTTCATTGAATGGGCTTGTTCTGATTTTCAGAACAGGCCCATTTTGCATTGATACGACTTGTAACTTCCGAGCCCACAATAACGCAGCCTGCGTTTAATCATTAGTGATTCGGATGATCGTCTGTGTTTCCGGGGAAGCGAGATAGAGATTTCGATCAGGAAACGCGCGACGTAACTCGTTGATGTCGACCTGACCGGGACGATAGTGCCCCAACAGAAGTTCGGCATTCAGGCCTGGCTCGTTCACAACCAGATCCAGATGCGAGTCGACGGTTTCCTTCTGATCCAGCAGGACGAGCGCGGGAAGTTGAACTCGCTTCTCGACCCAGCGGCGTAGCTCCGCATGTCGCTGCCGAGGATATTTCAACGACTGAATGCCTCGCTGTAATCGTGATTTTCCAAACCCATCGGTTGTCAAAAAAACGCCCTGCAGACTGATCACCAGCATCAGCCTCCACCACAGCGAAAGTCGATTGAGGCCGCGTCCCTTCCAGTCCTCCAGCAGAAGGTGGGTCGCACCGCCAAAAATCAGGCACCATACCGGAGCGGATTCAAAGACATAGTGCCATCCCATGATCCCGACATACCAATACGGAAAGTGCAACAGATAAAGGCTGGCCGCTGAAAATGCCAGGAACGTCCAGCGACGATCCACTCGCCCCAGCATTGCCATCATCACAACGGTGCAGATGAGCAGCGGCAGGCCATCGAACGTCCAGAGCCAACTGGCAATCCATCGGTTTAACAGGTTGCGGAATGCCAGTTCCATTGTCAGATTCTCGGCCCAGCGGTCATAGGCCTCGATCACTTTGGGGCCGAGGTGCTGCTCACCTCGAACGACGTTATTGAATCCGTAAACGTGGCGCGGGGTATAAACATCCGTATACAACTGATACGGCGACAGTCGCCAGTTCCCTGTGACGTCCACATGGTACCAGACCATGATTGCCCAACCGCAAAGCAGTGGAAGACCGAGACCGAGCAGCGTGCCCCACCGGCGATCCACGAGCTTGCCTGATTCCATCGCAGGACGCTTCAGCAGCCACGCAATCACAACCATGCCAAACGGCAAGCCCATGGCAGCCGCAGTCATCGGCCGACAGAGCATGGCGAAACTGAGTCCACACCCGGCCATCCACGCATCTTGTGCGTCCCGAGATCGTTGCCAGCGCGTGATCGCCAGCAGAAAACACGACAAGGCCATCAACGTGGGGGGATGTGAAAGAAGCGTGTTCCCAAACAGCCCGATTCCAGGTGATAACGCCATTGCCAGTGCCGCATAGAACGCGGTTTGGCGTCCGCCGATTTCGCGACCGGTCCAGAACGTCAGCATTGTCGCAATCGCACAAGCCAGCCATTGGCCGACAAATGGACGTCCCAGAGCGACAAAAGGAGCCAGCCACAGTCCTGTCCCTGGATAGTACCGGCTCGCCATTCGGCCTTCGTTCAAGACATGCATCTGATCGAACAATTCCGGATGTTCGGGATGGCTTGGAAACGAAAATCGGCCTGCCAGCAGAGTTTTCGCCTGAAACAAATAACTGAATTCGTCATGGTAGGCCGGTGGTAGATCGCCAATCTGCTTGCCGATCCCTGCATTCACAAAGAACGACAGCCCCCCCAGCATCAGGCAGAGTCGCCAGTCCATTGGCCCGCAGGCAGAATTCGTCGCTACGGAAAGATTTTGTGAACGCCGACGCGATGGCAGCATGTAAAAGACAGGGGCCAGCGCCAGTCCGACAAGTTGGACATGTGCCAGCGACGGAGCCCATTCCCCGATTCGATCGAGCATTGCGGCCACGCACACCAGCAACCCGAACCCCCACGCAGTCAGTTGCAGGGTCAGTGGAACAGTCGTCGGTCGCGCGTCAGAGAGTGCAGGTGAGGACATCAGCAGCTCAAAAAGACGAAAGGACTTGGGGTACTAATCTGTCGAAAATCGGTTTTGAAGCCTTGTGGTTGACATCCTGACCTGCGAATTCCTCGAAATGGTATTCGGATCACACGCAGTTTGAAATACGGGGCATTCTCGCAGTGCAGCCGTTGTATAGCCCAGATGATCGTTACGACCCGATCCACGAAACTGCAGTTTCGGGGCAGGAAACGGCGGCGGAAGAAAACAGGTCCTTTCTCCAGCGAATTCGACACGGTACACTGTACGCCGAATTGAAAACTTTCGCTTGGACTGTGTAATGACCGCTGAACTGCCGATTGACGATGCTGACGACCTGGACGAAAACGACCTGGACCTCCCCGTTCCCGAGAAGCCGCGCGATCGAGCGACCGGGCGAACTGCTCGAACCCCACGTCGTCGTCCGGCTCCTGTCCCCACTGCAGAAGACTTGGAAGAAGCCGATCTGTCTCGCGAGCGCCTGCAGAAAGTGCTTGCTGCTGCTGGCCTTGCGTCGCGACGCCACTGTGAAGAATACATTCTTGACGGCCGTGTCACGGTGGACGGAAAAGTTGTCACAACTCTCGGAATTAAGGTCGATCCAGATACGCAGAAAGTGTGCGTTGATGGCGAACGAATCAAGATCGACCGACGCCAATATTTCCTCGTCAACAAGCCTTCAGGCGTCCTGAGTACGAACGCTGACCCCAATGGGCGGCCACGTGTCATCGATCTGCTTCCTCCCTGGAAAGGTCGATTATTTACGGTCGGTCGACTGGATGAAGGGTCGGAAGGGCTGCTGCTGGTGACTAATGACGGGGATCTGGCCCATAAATTGGCTCACCCGAAATTTCAAGTGGAACGGGTCTATCGAGCCCTCGTGGCCGGAATTCCATCGGACGATGTGCTGCACCAGTTGCGGCAAGGGCTTTACTTCACCGAGGGGAAATTCAAGGTTCGCGACGTTCGGCGGATCAAAAGCAGCCTGAAGTCGACAATTCTGGAGCTCGTGCTGACCGAAGGGCAGAACCGCGAAATTCGCCGACTGCTGGCTCGCGTGGGCCACAAGGTCATGAAGCTGAAGCGGATTTCGTTCGGCCCATTGCGACTCGGCGATTTGCAGACGGCAGGATACCGGCCATTGACCACGCTCGAGCTGAAGCAGTTGCAACAGTTCGCAGCGAGCGATCCCACGCGTCGCCCGACAGCACGTCGGCCTCCCACAGGTCGCACGGGGAGTGGAACGAAATCAACTTCGCCAAATCGACGCCCCGGTGGCAAGCCAGGTGGGGCGGCTCGAGTTCCCAAGGCGGCTCGCCGTACGCGGCGGGGTGGACGATAAACCGATCCTCAAGACGTGACAGAGATCTTTGATGACGACGACAGCCGCTGTGCCGGAATTCTGCCTGCCGGGTCTCGTACGTAATGCCGTTCAATCCCTGGCTACGGTGGTTGAGCATGAGCCGATGGCCAAAGGGACCTGGAGGATGCGTCTGGCATGCCCGGAAATCGCTCGCCAGATCCTTCCCGGCCAGTTCTTCATGATCCGGATGCCCGGTCGCAGCGACCCATTGCTGGGGCGTCCGTTTGCTCTCTACGACGTTTACGGAACCGAACCGGAAGGGATCGATTTCGGATATGTCGTCGTAGGTAAAATGACGTCGCTGTTCGGCTCATTGAAGCCGGGCGACCGCGTTGAACTCTGGGGCCCGCTCGGCAACGGATTCCCGGCTCCTCCCCGCGGTCACCTCGTCATTGTGGCCGGTGGAATTGGACAGACACCGTTCCTCGCAGTGATTCGCGAAGCGCTCCGTCGTCGGACCTATGGCCAGCCTGCTCGATCACTGCAGCACGTTCCAGATCGAATTACCCTCTGCTACGGTGTTCGTTCACGTGAATACCTGGCCGGGGTCGACGAATTCAGGAACGAAGGGATTGATGTCCGAATCGCAACGGATGACGGTTCCGTCGGAAATCATGGATTTGTCACCGATCTCTTGAAACAGCTTATTGCAGAACCCGTACCTCCAGCCGCAGTGTACTGCTGTGGCCCGGAACCGATGATGCATGCCGTCAGTAAAGTGACGATGGCGGCAAACGTCCCGTGCTGGCTGTCGCTGGAGACTCCGATGGCCTGCGGCTTCGGAGCCTGTTTCAGTTGCGTGACGAAAGTTCGCCAGGACGACGGGTCGTGGGACTATCGTCGCGTCTGCGTCGAAGGCCCGGTCTTCCCAGCCAGCCAGATTGTGTTTGATTGAATCAATGTTCTCTGGATTCAATCGCCGACAGGAAGTCGAAACAGCAGTCTGGCGTTGCGTGTGGTCGCGGCCGCCACGTCTTCCTTGGAAACCCCGCGAGTCTCTGCCAGGCATGCCGCGGTCAGACGAACGTGGGCAGGTTCGTTTCGCTTGCCACGAAATGGTGTTGGTGCCAGGTAGGGAGAATCCGTCTCCACCAGCAGTCGATCTAATGGCAGCGTCGCCGAAAGTTCGCGCTGAGCGTCATTCTTCTTGAACGTGATCATCCCGCCGAACGAGAGATGCATTCCCATCTCAAGACACGCCGCAGCAGTCTCAGCGGTACCGCAGAATGCATGCATCAGTCCCCGTAATGGGCCAGTCGCAGCGTGCATTCGCAAGACTTCCAGCGTCTCTGGTTCTGCTTCACGGCAATGAACGACAAACGGAAGATCCAGTTGTCGTGACAGTTCGATGTGCCGATCGAAATAGTCACGCTGCAGTTCGATCGGAGCATAGTCCCAGTACTTGTCCAACCCCGTCTCGCCGACCCCAACGACTTTGGGAGTTCGCATCAAAGCGACGATCTGGTCCCAATCGCCGGGCTGTGCCGCAGAGACATAATTAGGGTGCAAACCGAGGATCGCATAGACGCTGGGATATCGCTCGGCAAGTTCAACCACACGCCGGCAACTGTCGAGAGTGATGCCGACTGCCAGCATCGTTTTGACACCCGCATCCACGGCTCGCTGAATGGTCTCAGCACAGTCCTGGGTGAACGATTCCTCGTCCAGATGGCAATGAGTGTCGATCCATTCCATCAGTGGTTACGCAATCACCAGAGCCTGCAGTTCGGCTGTGATGCTCCGTTCTTCGGTCAGAATGGTGTTCAGAACCGCAAGGGCTTCACCATCGTCGATGCACGTGTGCACGGCTTCATCCAATTCGGCCACGATTGCGTTCTGGTTTTCGAAAATGCGAGGCAACATCGCCTTGAGCGACAGGAAGTGCAGGTCCGTGAAATCGGCTGGGTAAACACCAAACTCGACAGGCCAGCGCCGTTCCGTCAGCAGTTCCACCAGTTGCTCTTTGTGCGTTTGCTGCTGCTTCAGCAGTCGAGCAAGCGTTTCACGGGCGGCAGTAGCGTGAATGGGGGTCCACGGGCTGACTTCGCCGACGAACTGCAGCAGGCTGCAGCCCAGGTCAACGACCAGATGATTCAAGAGCGAATTGTGTTGAATGCGGGCCATGACAGATCCGAAGGGGCGGGCGAAGGCGGGAGTCTCAAGCACGACCACGTTGCGTACCACCGTTAGAGGAATGCTTCCGCTGCATGCTGGGCAACCCGACTCAGCGGATTAATGAAGATCCCCAAATACAGAACCATCCCGGTCACAAGCATCAGATACATCCCCGAAGGCGACCCTGCGGTGAGTGTTACCTGACGAGCGTCCGCCGGTCGAACATCGATGCACATGATCTTCGCCACTCGCAGGTAGTAGAACAGGCTCAGCACCGTGTTCAGCCCCCCGGCTGCCAGGACCACCCACATGAACCAGTGGACCTTCGTGGCGTCGAAGACTGCGGCAAAAATAAAGAACTTACCGTAGAACCCGCCTAGTGGTGGCAGACCAACAAGGCTGAACAGGCAGATTGCCATGCAAACCGCCAGGATCGGGGACTGATGAACCAGACCCTTGTAATCATCGAGCTCTTCACTGAACGTCTGGTTTCGAATCAGCGCCACTATCGTGAACGCTCCCAGGTTCATAAACATGTAAACGGCGAGGTAATACAGCAGGCCTTCCACAGGTCGGCCCATTTGTTCGGCCGTTGGAGAATTGGCTCCACCAATCGCGGAACGCAGAACCAATAACGCCGAGACCGCCATCAGCATGTAGCCTGCATGAGCAATCGTGGAATATGCCAGCATCCGCTTCGCATTCGTCTGCGAATAAGCAGCCAGGTTACCAAATGTCGCCGTGACGACGGCCAAAGCTCCTAACCCGAGTCCCATCATCAAAGACAGACCCTGTATCACGCCTCCCTGGAACGATGTCACCGCCAGCGAGAATCGGAGCAGCAGGGCAAACGCCGCCGCCTTCGAAGCGATTGACAGAAAACCCGCAACTTCGGCTGAAGCACCCTGAAACGCATCTGGACACCAGAAGTGAAACGGAACCAGCGACAGCTTGAACGCGAAACCGACGGCAATCAGCAGCATTGCCAGAAGCACGATTCGAGCGACGGGATGAGATGCACCGAATCCCAACGAAAAGATGGCTTGCATACGAGTTCCGAGTTCGCCGAACTCGGCTGTCCCCGTCACACCTGCCAGCAGGCTGATACCAAACAGCATCACGCCAGCAGCACCAGCCCCATAGACCACGAACTTCAGTGAAGCCTCACTGCTTTGACGGCGACCCTTCAGGAAGCCGGTCAACGCGTAACTGGGAACACTCGCCATTTCGATCCCGAGGAACAACATCAACAGGTGATTGGCGCTGGACATCACCAGCATTCCGACCACAGCACCGCAGAGCAATGTGTAGAAGTCAGGTGCATCTTCCTGGTCAGGAATCCCGCTGAGAACGGTGAGCGCGATCACAAACACTAGAAAGAACAGCAGAAAACCGCGGAAGAAGACTGAGAACATGTCGTGCACGGCCAAGCCGGTAAACAGCACCGTATACGGCTCTTTATTGATACCCAGTTGCCAGAACTGGAACATCACCACGACAAAGGCACTCAGGCTACCGATCAGGGCGAACCAGTGCGTCGGGATCAACTTGTCACCACTGGTCAATCGAGCCAGCAACATCAGAACGATGGAGCCGCAAAGGATCAGTTCGGGCAGGAACAGCCACAGCGAGCGACCGGTCGCCGCCTGAAGCGTATCGCTTCCACTGAGGAATTGCACAAACAGCGACTTGAAATCCATGACGTTCCCAACCGAATTCGAGGGCCAAAATCGCCCTATTGCAACTCACTAAAGCCCCGCGTAATCACTGCGGAGACCAATGTCTGATCTGAAACTACCGAACTTGTGTTGTTTCCATCGAGGCCCCGGCACCGTGGTGGGTGTCGTACGTATGGGACATGCTCTGCACCAGCCCACCGATCGACTTGTCCATCCGGCTGAACAGGTAATTCGGGAACACACCCAGCAGAACGGCGAGCACGACCAACGTATAGGCCACGGTCTTTTCACGTGCGGTGAACGGCGTGATTCCTTCAGGATGCGGCCCCTTGTATTCAGGACCCAGATACACCCGCTGCATTGTCCACAGGATATATCCCGCGGTCAGGATCACACCGGACGCTGCGATAATCGCCAGAAGTGGATCGAAATTCCAACAGCTCAATACCGAGAAGATTTCCCCGACGAATCCACACAGTCCGGGCAGCCCCAGACCTGCGAAGAAGATCACTGCGGCCAATCCCGAGTATTCAGGCATCAACTGAGCAATACCACCAAATTTATTCAGGTCACGATGATGGACTCGGTCGTAAAGCACACCGACCATAAAGAACATCCCCGTGGAAGAAATGCCGTGAGCGATCATCTGGAACATCGCGGCATTGATCCCCATCGCCCAGTAATCTGCGCCCGAAGTTCGTCCTTCGGTGATCTTCCAGACCGCCAGCCCGAGCAAAACATAACCCATGTGGCTGACGGAACTGTATGCGACCAGACGCTTGAAGTCGGTTTGAGCCATTGCGGCAAACGCACCGTAGATGATGCTGAACACGCCGAGCGCGACCAGGAAATAGGCTGCGTACTGAGCTCCATACGGACAGAGCGGCATGGCGATACGGATAATCCCGTACCCCCCCATCTTCAGCAACACACCTGCCAGGATCATCGAAATCGGTGTTGGTGCTTCCACGTGTGCATCGGGCAACCATGTGTGGAAAGGGAACGACGGCAGCTTAATTGCAAATCCGATAAACAGCATGATGAATGCCGCCAGTTGCAGCGATTCGCTGAAGCGAACGGCCGTCCCCTTACCGGCGGCAATGTTCGCCAGTTCGATCAGGTCGAAGGTCCCTTCGCCGTTGGGACCGGCACTGTTGAAGTAGAACATCAACATGGCGATCAGCATCAATACCCCACCCGCCAGCGTGTAGAGGAAGAATTTGATCGCGGCATACTCTCGTCGCGGACCACCCCACACACCGATCAGGAAGTACATCGGCAGCAGCATGACTTCCCAGAAGACGTAGAACAGGAAGAAGTCGACTGACAGGAAGACACCCATCATTCCGGTTTCCAGAAGCAGGAAGAGCATCATATAGCCCTTTACATGCTTATCGATGCTCCATGACGCCAAGGCAGCCAGCAGCGTGACCAGGCCGGTCAACACCACGAGTGGCAGACTGATCCCATCAACACCCAGCGAGAAATTGACATTCCACGTTGGGATCCATTCGTACCGGAACAGGTGCTGCATTCCCCCTTGTGTCAGGTCGAAGCTGTACCAGAGTTGCAGTGTCAGGACGAACGTCAGCGCGGTCCCAAGCACCGTCCAATACCGCATGCTTTCCTTGTTCTGTCCATCAAACCAGATCAGTGGGATAGCCCACAGAGCCGGCAGAAAGACGATCATGCTCAGCAGGAATTCCGAACTAAACATAGTGTTCTCAATCTCTCGAATCGTCGACCGATTTGCCGGTCAAACGGAAAACCCCGTGATAACCCACCGAATCACTTGAACTCAGCACTTACTTCGGCAGCGATGTGAACAGCACACCAAACAGCACGACGACACCAACCGCGATCCACATCACGTACTGCCGCAATCGGCCCGTTTGAACGACTCGCAACGAATACCCGACTGAGCGAGTCACGCTGCCAACCATGTTCACCAGACCGTCAACCATTGTTTCGTCAAACAACCGATCCCAGCGTGCGACCAGGACAGTCACAGATGCCGAAGCGTGCAGAATTCCGTCCAGCACCTTCTTGTCGAAATCAGCACACCACGCAGAAACGATATGAACGGGACGCACAAACATCGCGTCGTACAGCACGTCAAATCGCCACTTATCAATCAGGAAGTCGTAGACACCAGGCAGCTGCCGACGAATTTCGGCGGGATTGATGACTCGTGAGCCATACATCAGATACGCGAAGATGGCCCCGGTGAATGCTGCGATCAGGGCGAGCAGCCCAGCCTTGCCGTGCACGGCATGCACGTCGCTATGATGCCCTTGATGGCTCGGGATTGTCAGCCCGTTCAAGGTCACTGCTTCGGTTGATGGAACCGTTTCACTGAAGGCGATCAACTTGAACAACGGACCTTCGTTGCCGGTTCCGCTGGTTCCCCAGCTCCAGGCACACGATGCCGCCAGAATCGACAGAGCAATCAACGGTGTCGTCATGATTCGTGGCGACTCATGACAGTGATCGTAAACGTGCTGATCGCGAGGCTCACCGTAGAAGGTCAGGAACCACAGTCGGAACATGTAGAAGGCTGTAATACCGGCGGTCACCAGCGGAGTCACGAAAAGCAGGAAATGGACCCGATTCGCTTCGGAATAGGCCATTGCCGAGGCAACAATCTCGTCCTTGGAATAGAATCCCGACAAACCGATATTCAGCACTGGAATAGCGAGACCCGAGATCGCTATCACACCAATCAACATGGTGTAGGCGGTAATCGGCATCTTGCGTCGCAGACCACCCATGCGTGGCATTTCCTGCACGTGATGGCAACCAGCAATCACACTTCCTGAGCAAAGGAACATCAGTGATTTGAAGAATGCGTGTGTGACCAGATGGAACAGACCTGCACCCCATCCTGCGACACCAATCGCCAGCATCATGTAACCAAGTTGGCTGATCGTGGAGTATGCCAGCACTCGCTTGATATCCGTCACGACCAGAGCGATTGTCGCTGCGACAAATAGTGTGATACAGCCGACATAAGCAATGACCAGCAGCACTTCCGGCGTAAAGACGGGATAGAAACGTGCTGCCAGATAAACCCCTGCGGCAACCATCGTCGCCGAGTGAACCAGCGCCGAAACCGGGGTCGGCCCCTCCATCGCGTCAGGCAACCATGTCTGCAGCGGGAATTGGGCACTTTTTCCGATACACCCAGCGAAGATCCCGCAACCGGCGGCGATCAACAACAGGTATCCGATCGTCGATGGTTTTCCAGATTTTTCCAGACGATGGCCGTCAGCGTCACGCAGGTAAACCTGTGAACCATCTTCGGAAACATCGATCTTACCGTCGTTTCCACGAATCATCGTGAACAGGCCGGGTTCGTGATCGACGTCCGCAAACTGGAACGTGCCACACCAGGTCCAAAGGATCATCAGACCGATCAGGAAACCGAAGTCCCCAACACGATTCATGATGAACGCCTTGTTAGCCGCTGTACTGGCCGACTTGCGTTCGATGTAGAAACCGATCAAGAGGTAACTGCTGATCCCCACCAATTCCCAGAAAATGAACACCTGGAAGATGTTACCAGCCAGCACCAGGCCTAGCATGGAGAAACAGAACAGGGACAGGTAGGAGAAAAACCGATGAAAACGACCCGGGCGGGTGAAATGGCCATGGCTCGTATGAACTTCATGGTCTTCGTATTCCTCGGTCAATTCGTCCTTCATGTAACCGATGGCGAACAGATGGATGCAGGTCGCAATGAAGGTGACCATCGTGAACATCACCAGCGTCAGGCTGTCGATGTACCAGTCGAGTGACAGATTGAGCGAGCCGAACTTCGCCAGCCGGTAAAACGTTCCAGAAAACGCCTTGGGCTTTCCAGCGTGATCTTTGCCAGCCTGCTTGGGATCTTTCTTGTTGTCGCGTTCAAGGTCATGCGGATCGGCTGCAGCAACTTTTTCACCTTCAGCAGCACCAAGCTGCGGCTCAGGTTCTTCGGGATGCTGCTCAGCATGGTGCCCTCCGTGGGAGTCACCGAACGCTTCCCATTCAGTTGCAATCCCCCATTTGAT
>CAIWEX010000448.1 GCA_903911795.1 uncultured Schlesneria sp. | reverse complement strand
CAGGAGACCCGCGCCGACCAGGGTCGAACATGGGCTGAACATGCTTTACGCTACTCATCGTGCTGGACGCGCGGAACGGGATTACCGATTCAATCGTCGTCGTCCGTAGAAACCAAATTTCCGAAACAACCAGAAAAGTTTGTGTATTCGGACATCTTCGGCCGATGAATAGATGGAACGGGGAATCAGCGCGCCTCACTGGCGGAGCACCAGGTTCCAAAAGCGGCAATTGTGGCCGGACCATGTGGTCCACCAAACGCCTGATTCATCCCCCGGAAGTCGGTGAATTCATTCGATGCCATTCTCGAAGGGATTTGTCGCCGGGTGGGCTCGTTCCAGCGGATTCGAAGTCGGTCAGCGAGGAATTGAAGGAGAACATTCCATGCGTAAGTACGGGAAATGGGTGTTGACACTGGGGTTGCTGGCTGCAACTCCGGGACTGACACTCGCCGCTGGAGCCAAGTCCAAGTCGGACGAGAAGCCCGCGGCTGAAAGTAAGGGGACGAGCAAAGAGGAAAACCAAAAGCTCGCCAACGAGGTCGCCAAGGCGATGCGCAATAAGCGTATCCAGGGCGATATCTCGATCGAAGTCAAAAACGGTGTGGCAATTCTTTCCGGAAGCGTGGCTGACCCCAAAATTAAGGATAAGGCGACCGAAGCCGTCTCCAAGGTTCACGGGATCGCTCGCGTCGAAAATCGCCTGCAAGCCGCACCGCCCAAGGCAACGGCTGAAGCTGCACGACCTGCCGCAGAATCGGCCCGTGGAGTTGTTTCGGCAAATCACACGGCTGCCCCTGCCAAAGCGAACCGCGTGCAGCAGGTCAACAACGAAATGCCTGCTCCATCCAACAATCAGGAGATCGCCGAGCAGATCGCTGCAGGTTTGACTGCTGCCAGCCTGGATGGCTACGACATTCAGATTCGCTTCCAGAACGGCGTTTGCCTGCTGGATGGAAGCGTCGGAACCCAGGCAGAACGAGCGACCGCCCAGAAGGTGGTTTCTTCGGTCCCAGGTGTCCGATCAGTGGCCAACCGTTTGGCCTGTGCGGATGAACCCGCTCAACGTCGGATGCCGCAAGGTCAATATGCTCAGGCTCCGGGACAGATGGCCCCAGGTCAGATGCCTCCGCAGGGAAGCCCCTATCCACCACAGGGTCAGTATCCTCAGGGTGGACCTCAGCAACCAGGTATGTATCCTGTGAACTTCCGCCAGGGTGAAGCTCCGGCTCCTGGTGGTGGTCCAGTTCCAGGCGGCCCAGGCGGTCCTCCAATGGGAGCCATGCCAATGGGACCTGGCGGACAAATGCCTCCAATGCCACCGACCTACGGTCATCCTGGCATGGGAGCTTCCCAGGCAGTTTACAACAACCCCAGTGTTCCCGATTACGCGTGGCCATCCTACGCGCAATACCCGAACTCTGCTGCTGTGAACTACCCAACGCAGTACAGTGCCAGTGCCTTCCCGTACATTGGACCGTTCTATCCCTACCCACAAGTACCGCTCGGCTGGCGCGACGCTACCCTGCGATGGGATGATGGCCAATGGAACCTGATGTTCCGGACACGTACGGACAAATGGTGGTGGTACTTCAATCCAAGTAACTGGTGATCCCGGCTGACCCTGTGCTGGCCGACGATGAATGGCTCAGCGTCTGCGAAGTTTTTCGCAGACGCTGTTTCCATTTGATGATCACGATTCCTTTGCCCCCTTCGGGCCTGCTCCGATCAATACGTACCTGATTACGAAGCTCAATCTTGACGAGTGGCACGAGGCATGCCCGAAGGGCCGCGAGTTTCCCCGATCTAATCGATTTAACCGGTAAAACCGTAAGAATCTCACAAGTTTTCAGCCGGAAGACTCGATACATACAGCAGGATCGTCAAAGTCGCGCAATCACGATACGTGGATTGAGTGCCAGACGATCAGATTCAAAATGACCTACGAACGACAACGGCTCTTACGAGCCACGCCGGAAGACGTCCAACGGCCAAATTTGGCACAACGTCGAGAATCAGCGAATTCCCGGAGAGGAATGATGATGAAGCCAGGATCATTGCTCAAACGCATCACCCTGATGGTCGGGATCGGCCTGATGACGATGTCCAGCAGCGGCTGTCTGCTGACAGCGACCACCGGCACGGTGCTGATGTGGGGCTTTCTCAAAGACGCTTTTGTACTCGGCGGGTTCTACGGAACCACACCGCTGATCCCTGTCAGTCCGTGGTACAGCGAGCTGATCGAAGATGCCTATATCCGTGAAGAACGGTACGACAAGGTTCCAGTCCTGGACCCCGTCGAAGGCGAACATGCGAACATCTTCTGCCAGGACCCCCCGAGCCCTGATGAAGTGATGCGAGCCGTCCCCAACGAAACGTCGGGCGGAAACCCCTTCATCGCGGAAACTCAACGCAGCAACGTCAAGATGGTTGTCGAACCAATCGTTGACCGTATGGATGATTGCCGCTTCTATCCGCTGGTTGGACCGGCTCGCCTGCATCACTGCCACTACAAGTGCACCGTGTACTACGACAAGGTGATCCGATCTGACTGGCCTGTTCCGTTCCATCACAAGGACGAAACGATTCAGGTTGTCTACATCGACCATGACCACCTGATCCGCTGTGCTGGTCCCGCATCCAACCAGTAATCAGCGAATCAATACCGCAAGAACAACTCAACCCCGGTCAATGGCCGGGGTTGAGCTTTTTGATGGACGCACGAACTGCGTATCACAATCGTGAAGTCGCTTATCCCAGGCGTCCCATATCACAGGACAACCCGCCAGCGGCAGGAATGTAAGCCTTCTGGACATAGTCCATCACCATCCGGTCGGCGTTAAATCGCCAGCCAAGAGTTCGCACCGAACGTTTCATGCGGGCAATCCACGCGTCTGGCAACCCATCGTCCTCGTCGCGATCGTAGAACAACGGGATGACTTCCTCCATCAGCACCTTGGTCAAGGCCTTGGCATCGCGATCATCCTGCAGATCTTGATTGACGTGTGACCGCCCAGAACCAATCGCGAAGCCGTTTTCACCGTCGAATGCTTCGGCCCACCAGCCGTCCAGGATCGAACAGTTCAGGCCACCGTTCAAAACGACTTTCTGGCCACTGGTCCCTGATGCTTCCAGCGGAAGTCGGGGATTGTTCAACCAGACATCGACACCCTGCACCAGATGGCGAGCCAGGTTGATGTCATAGTCTTCCAGCAGGATGATCTTCCCCTTGAAGCCCGGTTCCTGTGTCAGGCGGAAGATTTTCTGCAGGATCGCTTTGCCGTTGTCATCTGCCGGATGGGATTTGCCAGCGAAGATGAATTGCACGGGGCGTTTTGAGTCTGCAATGATCTGCCCGAGGAACTCGATGTCTCGCAGAACCAGATCCGCACGCTTATATGGAGCAAACCGCCGAGCGAAACCAATCGTCAGTGCTTCCGGGTCCAGACTCGTCTGGATTTCCGCAATTTCTTCAGCCGTCGATCCGATTCGTTCGGCACGGCGCTGCATCCGGGTCCGCGCAAAGTTGATCATGCGGTTCTTGAGAGACTGATGAGTCTCCCAGAGTTCACCAGGAGTCACATCATCAAATCCCGACCAAACCTCAGGCTGGCCGGATTGCAGGTACCATTCCAGCGGCAGATGGCGGTCGTACAGCGATCGCATCTGTGGGGCGAGCCAACTGGAGACATGGACGCCGTTCGTGATATGTCCGATCGGAACTTCTTCTTCTGACCGCCATGGCCACAAGCTGGTCCACATCCGCCGACTGACAACACCGTGCAGATTCGACACGGCGTTGGCACGTCGACTGCACTTGAACGCCAGCACGGTCATACAGAAGGCCTCGTGCTGGTTACTGGGGTCGACTCGCCCCAATCCGACGAGTCCGACGGCGCCCAGACCCAATTGGTCTGCAATCGGGCCGAGGTGTTCTTCGTACAGGGTCCAGTCAAAACGGTCATGCCCGGCCGGGACTGGCGTATGTGTTGTGAAGCAGCAGTGCCAGATGACCTTGCGCATCGCTTCATCAAACGACAGTCCATCTTCTTCCATCCGCATCCGGATGTATTCCAAGGGCGCAAATGCCGAATGACCTTCATTCATGTGAATGGCACTCGGCTGGTACCCCATGGCAGTCAGCGCACGCGTACCGCCGATTCCCAGAAGCAATTCCTGGCGAATCCGGATCCGCTGATCCCCGCCATACAAACGGGCGGTCAGCTTTCGGTCTTCCGGCGAATTCTGCTCGATATCGCAATCCAGCAGGAACAGCTTGATACGTCCAACGTCGGCCTGCCACGCCTGGGCGAAGATGGGCCCCTTACGGGTTTCGACCTGAACAATCACTTTTTCCCCGGTCGGGGTGACCGCAGGTTTCACGGCCAGACGCGTATTGTGAACGTAGGGATAAACCTCACGCTGCCAACCGGTTTCATCAATCAACTGCGAGAAATAGCCTTCCTGATAGAACAACCCGACAGCCACCAGCGGGACCCCCAGATCGGAGGCACTCTTCAGGTGATCGCCTGCCAGGACCCCCAGTCCGCCCGAGTAGTTGGGGAGCGACTCATGAATCCCAAACTCAGCCGAGTAATACGCAACCGGATTGTGCCCCAGCACCCCGGCGTGTGTATCGCCCCAGGTGTGCTTGGAATCCATGTATTCCTGCCAGCGACGGTAGGCGTAGTTCACGCGTGAATGAAGTACCGCTTCGCGACCGCGGTTTTCGAGTTGATCGGGCGTAAACTCATCGAGCAACAGAATGGGGTTATGATCGAGTTGTCGCCACCGGACCGGGTTCAGATCCTGAAAAATCGCGACGACCTCGGGCTGCCAGCACCACCAGTAATTTCGAGCCAACGCGTAAAGACGATCACGAAACGAAAGTTGTTCTTTGGCCATGCCCCATGCCTTCCCTGCTGATGAATCAAGCGGATTCCACCAGATCAAACGTCCATTACCTCAAGCAGACGGAAATCAACCTGCTTCGACAACGAAGCGGTCCGCCAGAGGACTTGGCGGAGTATATCGCGTGAGAACGGCTTGTTCGAGTTACGGACATCGAGTCGTCATCCACACGCCACTCTTGTGGAATCCCGAAACCGCCCGGACGCAACAGAGAACGTTGTTATGAGTGCTTCCCCGGGGGAAATTACAGGTGTTTCTTGACGAACTCCCACGCGGAGGGGTCATGGAATTCATGGCCCCCTTCAAAAATCAGGTGCTCGAATCGTTCGGCGAGTCCCAGACGCGAGTAGAAACTTGCCGAGACGGGAGCCAGAGGCTTTCCGCCATCTCGATGATCGACACCATCCTTCAGTCCTGCCTGGATCTGCAGTGCTCGTGGACAGATGATCGCCGCTAAATCCGAATCGCGGAAGAGTGTAAATCGGTCTTTGAACTTGAAGTCACTCGGCACCGAAAATTCGTCCCGCTGGTAACGCGACTCTTGAACTCCGTAATAGCAACTGCAGACCGAAACCTTGATCCGGCGATCAACAGCAGGAGTCACCAGCGCGTAGTAACCGCCGTATGACAGACCGACCATGCCAACGCGAGTCGCATCGACTTCTGGAAGCTGCAGCAGAACATCCAGACTGCGCGTGATCTTGGTGATTTCCACGGCAGTCAGACTGGTTCCCACCAGACGTAGCCGTTCATCCGTCCGGTTGCGAACATCCTTGGGATATCCTTCGGCCGAAAACAGATGTTGCGGAGCAAAGACGATATATCCTCGCTTTACACCCCCTCGCACCATGTCGTGATAGTTGGCTCCTCCATGAAACAACGCCACTTCGGGCGAACCGCCCCCGCCGTGCATCGAAATGATCAGCGGAGCCTTTTCCCCCGCCTTGAGTGACTTGGGAATGATGTAGATTCCTTCGGCGTGGACACCAGGCAGGACAGGAATCACCGCCCGGTAATAAATACCAATCGCGTCTTCGCCAATCCGTTGAAACAACGGCGCAACCGATGGAACCTCGCCTGGCGGCGGATAGCCAATGCTGTCGCAAAACGCCTGTCGGTACCGTTCGGCGGATTTTTCAAATGCCGCGGGCGACGAATAGTCATCTGGCAGCAGTTTCTTCAGCCGGGATTCGTCCTTCTTTAATCCCAGAATGTATTCATCCAGTTCTCGGGCCTGCTCAGTCCGTAACGGATTGGATTCTTTCACGTCCTGCTCGAAATATTTGGGTTGCTCCTGAGCAGACACAACGACAACCTTGCCGAGCGTAATCGACAGAATCAACGCGATTCGCCGCAAGCCCTGAGATCTACGCATGCAGAGCGATGGTTGGTGAACAGTGGGTGAATTCAACATTGTGACAGCCTCGGTAGAAAAATAAATCTTGTGGGACGCAGGATTTCAGTATGCCGGCGCGGGATGAACTCGACAATTGATCAGGATGCTGCTGGATACAGACGAACCTTGGGACTGTCCGACGGACATTGGAATTGTCACAATGCCACCTGCGGACTTATTCACAAACCAACGATCCACGTCATGAAAATCAGATCGGAATCGAACCGATGCGAACATCCCTTTCCCGTACGTTGCCCGCAGGCATCGCGATTCTTATAGCAACGATGATGGTACTGATAACGACGAAAGTGCGGGCCGACGAAAAGTTGAAAGGGATCGCCTGTCGGTCCGTTCACCTGGCCTATCCGGCACCGGTGGCAGTCTCGTTCTACAATGAAATCACGATTGAAAAGTCGGCTCCTGGGACCTACTTCATGGTCTGTGGATGGGGCAAAGGGTACTTCGGGATTCAGGAACTGGCGAACGGAAAGAAGCTGGTGTTGTTCTCGGTCTGGGACCCAGGTAATCAAGACGATCCAAAGACCGTGAAAGAAGAAGTGCAAGTCAAGACACTGCACAAAGGTGAAGGGGTCCGCGTAGGTCGATTCGGAGGCGAAGGAACCGGCGGGCAATCCTTTTTTGACTACGACTGGAAGATTGGCGAGACCTATCGTTTTCTGGTCACCGCCAAGGCTGTGGAAAAGCGCAGCGAATACTCGGGTTATTTCTACATTCCCGAGAAAAAAGAGTGGCGACATCTCGTCACGTTCTCAACCCCGACTGGCGGTGATCTGCTTAAAGGAGACTATTCGTTCGTCGAAGACTTCAAACGAGATAAAGTCTCTACCACCCACACTCGACGGGCACGATTTGGAAATGGCTGGGTCGAAACCGTCGATGGAAAGTGGCAACCGATCACTCGCGCCAAGTTCACTGCCGATGCCAATCCCGTCACCAACATTGATGCCGGCCTCGACAATGATCATTTCTTTCTGGCCACGGGGGGCGAAATTGAAAACAACACCGTTCCACTTCGGAGTTTTATGGAGATCGAGGCCCGAACAGATCGCAAGCCTCCGGAAGATCTGCCCAAGCGACGAGACTGAAATCACCCATGAAGCAGTCCGTCATCACCGCCGTGCTTTTTGCGATCGTCTCATTTGTGGGTTGCCGTCCACACGGGGGATCTGAAACGCCTCCACCCGTTAGCCCAACATCGAAAGAGGGGTCGGCCTCGCCATCGCCGGCGACTCAATCGAGCGGTATTCTGTTTCGTGACCAGACGAAAGCGACCCGCATCGATTTTCATTATCGCAACGACGAAGCTCATTCCGACTTTTCGATATTGGAATCGCTGGGAGGGGGAGTCGCGATCCTCGATTTTGACGGCGATGGCCAACCGGATTTGCTCTTTCCTGGGGGAGGCCAATTTGCGAACGGCCAGCCGTCTGGAGTCCCATCGGCTCTCTTTCAGAACACCGGTCATTGGGGATTTCGCGATTGCACATTGTCGGCTCACGTCGGCCAATCGCCGCATTACAGCCATGGGGCTGCGGCCGCAGATTTCGACGAGGATGGATTCGACGACGTCCTGATCACTGGCTACGGTGGCTTGACACTGTATCGCAATCAGGGTGATGGCACATTTCAAAGCGTGACCGAAGTCGCAGGCCTTTACGACCGACAATGGAGCAGCAGTGCGGCCTGGGGGGATTTCAATGGGGATGGGGCACTGGATCTCTATGTCGCGCATTACGTCGATTGGTCAACGTCCAACAATCCACGTTGCGCAGGCCCGGAAGGACATGAGCGGGACGTCTGCCCTCCAAAGCGGTTTGAAGGGTTGCAACACCTGATTTACTTCGGTCAGGGTGATGGAACATTTCGTGACGGGACGGCTGACAGCGGCGCGGTACCGATTGGCAAAGGGTTGGGAGTCGTCACCGCCGATCTGGACCTGGATGGAGATCTCGATATCTACGTCGCCAACGATACTGTTGCGAATCTCATGTTACGCAACGATGGATCGGGTCATTTCGAAGACGTTGCGGCTCTCGGCGGTACGGCAGGAAGTGATCGCGGGACACCTGACGGAAGTATGGGGACCGATGTTGGAGACTACAATCTCGATGGATTACCCGACATCTGGGTCGCCAACTACGAACGTGAAAACTTCGCGCTCTATCGGAATCAGGGGAACCTGCTGTTTCGCCATGTCAGCCAGTCAGTCGGAATCGCGGCGATCGGAGGTGCCTATGTCGGCTGGGGGACTCGCTTCATCGATGCCGATCTGGATGGTGACGAAGATCTGATTGTGTCGAACGGCCACGTCATCCGGTTCCCTCAACATTCTCCTCGTCTGCAACGTCCACTTATCCTGGAGAATCGCGAAGGCCAGCGATTTGCCAATGTTTCTAAAGGTGCAGGACCTTACATGACGACACCTCACGCGGGCCGGGGACTCGCCACGGGAGACCTCGATGGAGATGGCGACGAAGACGTCGTGATTTCAAATCTCAACGAGCCTGTGGCGATCCTGTCGAACGAATCGACGCCGCGTCATAACTGGCTGGCGGTGCGAATCAAGGGACGAGGTTCCTGTCGATCAGCAATCGGCGCGGTTGCCACCGCCACCATTGGCGACAGGAAACGTGTCAGACAGATTCGCGGTGGTTCCAGCTACGGCTCGACCAGCGATCCACGGATACATTTCGGGTGCGGAAAAGAACAGCGGATCGACAAGTTGTCGATCCGCTGGCTGTCCGGTACGCAGATGGAGTTGAAGGATGTGGCCTGCAATCAGACGCTGACTTTGGTTGAACCATCACCGGGCGCCCAGCGTTAAACCAGTAGGTCAGTCGGCCGATTTCTTCCGTGTCAGCAGCGAAACGACAATCAACGTCAAGAATCCCAGCGGAATCGTGACCAGACCCGGTTGGCTGAATGGAACCATTGCCGCGGCGGCCGCAGCGTCAGCCTTGAATCCGTAGACCTTGGCAAACGTGTCTTCACTGACCAGGATCCAAGTGAGCGAACTGAACAGCCCGACCAGGATCGCCGCCGAAATTCCCTGCTTGGTCGTTCCCTTCCAGAACAACAGCATCACCAGCGAGGGCAGGTTGGCTGAAGCGGCGACGCTGAAGGCCCACCCGACCAGGAATCCAGCGTTCATATCCTTGAATTGAATCCCCAGGATGATCGCAATCACGCCGACGATGACTGACGACAGCTTTCCAATCCGCACCTTCTCATGATCGTTCATCTCCCATCGTAAGACGCTGGAGAGCAAGTCGTGAACAACCGCACCACTGGCCGCCACGATCAGTCCGCTGACGGTTCCCAGCACTGTGGTAAAGGCAATGGCCGAAATCATCGCAAATAGCAGGTCTCCGAAACTCTTGGCGAGGAGCGGTGCGGACATGTTGTCATTCGTCAGATCGATACTGCCACTGGTCATCGCTCCCAGCCCCATGAACAGCGTCAGCACATAGAACGTCCCGATCGTGCCAATCCCCACGACGGTACTCAAGCGAGCCGCCGCCTGATCCTTCACGGTGTAGTAACGAATCAGGATATGCGGCAAAGACGCCGTCCCGCAGAACAGCGCCAGCATCAACGAGATGAAATTCAAACGTGAGGAAAGCTTATCTGATTGCAATCCTTTGAACGTCGGGCTGTTCCCCGGTCGCAAGATCTTTGATCCGGCTGTCGGCGTCGGTGTCCATGTCGTGGTTTTGACTCCATCGACAATTGCTTCCTTCTTGGTCCACAGCACGACTTCGCTCTGCTGCAACGTCGCCAGATATTCCATCGGTCCCAATGGCCCGGTTTCCGTTTTTCCGCCCGGCAATTTACTCAGATGTCCGACCGGCCGAAGGTCTTTCTGGCCTTCCTTATGTCCATGCGGACTTCCATTGATCTGAACTGAACCATCCGCCAGCTTGACCATTGTCTGCGGCGAATTGGCTTCTTCGCTTGTATCGACTTTCAATCCACGATTCAGAATCATCACCGTCAGGATACCACTGAACAGGACCAGCAAGGCCCCTTTGATGAACTGCACGTACGTGGTACTGACCATCCCCGCTGTGGCAACAATCAACACGACGATGATTCCGACCAGAACCACACCGACCCAATACGGAAAACCCAACAGAGGCTGAATCAGAGTTCCGGCCCCAACCATCTGGGGAATCAGATAGAAGACGCTGACCACCAGCGTACTGATCCCGGCGGACAGAGTGATCGCCCGCGATTGGAACTGGCTGTTCAAGGCATCGGCAAACGTATATTTCCCGAGGCGTTTCAGAGGCTCCGCAACAACGAACAGTGCCACGACCCAGCCTGCAAGGAAGCCGATCGAGTACAGAAAACCATCGTAACCATAAAAGGCAATCATCCCGCAGATCCCGAGAAAGGACGCCGCAGAAAGATAGTCACCCGCAAACGCGACCCCATTCACGAACCAGTGAATCTGGCCACCGGCAGCGAAATATCCCGCCGACGATTGAGTCTTCCGCGCGAAGTAAAAGCTCAAGCCGAGCGTGATTGCAACGAATCCGGCGAAAACCAGCACCGAAAGAATCGAAGGTTCATGAATCATGACGGCCAATCAGAAGCAGAATGAAAACCGATGAGATCTGAAAGACGGAATGGAGAGCGTGCAAGCAATCGTCATTTGCCTTGATCAGCAGCACTGACAGCGCGACAGAGCCACGCATAAATCAGTGCCAGGACCATTGCCGCTACGATCAACGCAAATCCGTACAGGATCGCCAGGTTCAGGCCCAACGCGGGAGTCGTTTCCATTTGTGTTGGTGAAAACGCATTGAGTGCCACGAATCCGCCGTAAAAGGCAAGGTAGATCAGGAACAACACCATGCCATAGCGAGCATTTCGAGCCGCGATCAGCGGATCTTCGATTTCCTTGGGATGTACCTGACCGTGATCGAGGCCTGCCATGCGGAGTTCCTTTGTCCAACCATGAGAATTACCGCGTCAAGATGATTGCGGGAAGCCACAGATACCATCCCAACCGACGCGCCGCAACCCATGAGTCGATCTGGATAGAACTCCGCAACATCCCGAGAATTCCTGCTCCCTCTGAGGTCAGCGACAGTAGCGCAACAACAGTCGCGGCAGATCCTGAGACGTCGCCAGCGATCGGACGCGACTGCGGGCCGCCGCCTGACCAAGGGCTGGCGAATAGCCGTGATGATGATCGACAATCGCCAGAGCCTGTTCCACATCGTCGGTGGAATGCTGGCTGCGGCCTGCTCCAGCTGCCAGCCACCGGGCGATCCACATCGTAACTGGCATGACCAGCATCAGGCTGTGAAATCCCTCGACAAACGGGATGTCGTAATACGCCGGACCGCAGAAGTGCAGTCCCTGGATCTTGACACGAAAATATCGCGTGAAGATTTCGTCCTGATCTGGAGTCAGTTCGCCGAACGACTGCTCCAGCGTTGCAAAGGGAACTTCACGCAAGACATCCTGAAGTGGTGGGACATTCCCGGTTCCACGAGAGAACTTCCAGACTGCTCGCAGCAGACGCCAACGTCCCAGCCACCCTTCACGAAGATTGGCGTCGGTATCCTTTCGAGCATATTGAGCAACCAGCAGTCGAAAATAGAGACGCCCGACGGACGTTACTTCCGTCGCGTCCGCTTTCAACAACTGGGCTTCACCGACCGCCGCTTCCCGTAGCAGATCAAGTAATTCTCGAATCCGGTCGCCTCGCAGTTTTTCAAAAGCGGCCTGGCCTGCTAGTGTGGTCCAGGCATAGGCCTGGAGAAGCCGGTCGATGATCGGAAGGCCGGGCTGATCCAGTGTCGCGTCGAGCGCCTGCACAAATCGATGAAAATCAGCCCAATCGACTCGTTCGCGGGAATGAATCAGCGGTGCTGGAATATTCGATGCGCCAGCCGGTACAACCGCGTCGGCGATCTGCCGGATCTCTGCAAGCTGCTGGCTCAGGGGGCGTCCGGCATTCTTGACCACTGAGGGGCAACTGAAACGCAGGCTGACGGCAACCGATTTTCCTGCGGGGTGAAATGCGTACGGGTAAACGCGACAGGCGAGTGGCTTGCCCATCTCCCCGAACTTGGCATGGATCCGGCAAAGCCCTTTCTCGTTCAAGAAGACACAGGCCCCGTCCGGTTGGTGCCCCAGTCGATATCGGCCAGCCCCCATCCGAACAATCGCCTGATCGGGGGAAACTCCATCTGCCGTGGTCCACTTCTGATCGATAATCCGCTGGCGCTCTGCCTCGGTAATTTCGATCTGATGCTGTCGGCAACAGCCTCCGCAGTTATGACAATTCCAGTTCTGCAGGACTGGCAAAGTAAGCCGCAACGACACTGAGGACCTCGTTCTTTTCGGTTGTGCGTGGTGACTCAATGCTTCCACATACGGTAACAGATCCGCTTTGAAATTCGGAGAATGACCTGAACATGGCTGGTCGTGAAGGGCTATTCCGGTTCGTTAGATTAGAGCGCAAGACATTTAAGTGTAGCGGCATCAGAAGCGGCATCGCCCAACGCATCGAGTTGGGTTGGCTAGTGCGATGGTAGAGCAAGACCGCTCCCTGACGGTCGCGGCTCCGGGATCTAAAGAGGCTTCGGCATTCCGTTTCTTTGATCT
>CAIWEX010000447.1 GCA_903911795.1 uncultured Schlesneria sp. | reverse complement strand
GCCCCCATCGTTCTGCCCAAATTGTTTTGGCATTCAACGAAATGAATGAAGGGGAGACCTTCGGTCGGCTGTTTCGGCGGGGTCGGGAGACCCGCGCCGAGCACGCGTTTCCTGTTTTGGTGAAAGGCAGCCAACGGCCGTCGTCACGGGCAAAATGCACGCTTTGCGCGCTAGTAACTGATACCCGAGGTGGATAGCATAAAGCAGTCCCGTTGACGCCCCTGCGTGACGTCCGCGTCTTCCGCTCCAGACCGCTAGCGCCCCTACCATGCTGCCCGAGGTTCGAGGTTATGTCTGAATCGTATCCCATTGAATGCCCTCATTGTCACGCAAAAGGGAACCTCGCAGATGCGTCGCTCCTGGGTCAGGCAATTTGCTGTCCAACGTGCCAACAGGTATTTGTCGCCCCGCTTCCGGTGAATCCTGCAGTCACTGTCCCCGTGATCACTATCCCCGTGATCCCGGTTCCTGAAGTAGTTCCCACAGCGGCGGTTTCAGTTCCACCGATCGAAGTACCACCAGTTGCTGTCGTCGAAGCACCGCAACCGGTCCAGGTGCCTCAATCTCCGAGCGTAGTAGCCTCAAGCCCGCCCCCGGCAACAACCTGGAAATTCGGCGCCGCACCCGAACAGGTCCTGGCAACCTCGGCTGTTCCGGTCGTGACGGTCGCGATTGCACCTATCAATCCGCTCCCGATTGACGTTACCAGCGTCGCGGCAGCGCCTGTGGCTCCGGCTATGCCGACGCAAGTGACGCCTGCTCCGACAACTCCATCTCCCGCGGTCGCTTATGCACCCCCGCCAATTGCAACTGGGATGCCCCAGGAATTTCCGCCGCCGACCATGCCCGGCCAGGCGATTACGTCACCTGTCGTACCAGATCAGGTTGCTCCGCCGGCAGTTGGACAATTTCCTGCTCAATTGATGGCCCCTGTGCCGACGGGTCATTACCTTCCGGCGGAACCCTTCGCCGGTGTCGTTCTTCCCGCCGTCCATACGATGGATGGACCTGTACCCGGTTTCATGGCTCCCGCGCCTCCTCCGGGGCCCGCGGAATTGTCATTTGCACAGAGCCTTCCCGAGCCTGTTGCGCGCGGTGCGATTCAGCCGCCCAAGCCAACTTCGAAATCGAGTCAGAATCTCATTATCGGTGGAATTTCGGCGATTCTGCTGTTCGCAACCATCGTGTTTCTGATGGGTGATCCGTTCCGGCGATTCGGCAAGACGAAACCACCCGAAGAACCCGCGGAAATGAACCCCATCGCCAAGCCCTATGTTCCTCAACCGGGTGATACGACTGCAGAAGATGCGTTTGCCCGTATCAATGCACTCAACAATCCCAAGCCCGACAAAAAATAGGCGGGTGGTAACTGACGAACCTGCTTGCAGGTTTATCGTCCGAAGCTGGAAACGAACGCATTTCGGCCCCGTAGAAAGAGCGAACGATGCAACCGACTCGATTAGCTTGGCTGGCACTGGCGTTGGTTGTTTCATGGTCGTCCGTCGGAAGATGTTCTACGGTCATCCACGCTGGCCGGATGATCGATGGACGTAGCGAGGAACCTTTGTTGCAGGTCACCATCGTCGTCGATGAGGGGAAGATCACCAGCATCACTCGCGGCTATGTTGAACCCAAACCGGGTGACACACTGCTCAAGTTGACCGAGCACACGGTGATGCCCGGATTGATGGATATGCATACGCATCTGCAGTCCCAGCATTCGAAGGATTCGTACACCGAGCGATTTTTCATGGAGCAGGCAGACTATGCCTTGAGATCCACTGTCTACGCCCGGGTGACCCTTCTGGCGGGATTCACAACGGTTCGCGACCTGGGCGACAACGGCGTGAATTCTGTCGCATTGCGAAAAGCGATCGACCAGGGGTGGGTTCCTGGACCTCGAATCTTCACATCAGGAAAATCGCTGGCGACTACCGGCGGACACGCGGATCCGACGAATGCTCTGCGAGGAGACAATCGACGTGATGCCGGACCGCTGGAAGGAGTCATCAATGGACCAGACGAAGCTCGCAAAGCGGTTCGACAACGTTATAAGGATGGGGCCGACCTGATCAAGCTGACTGCGACGGGCGGCATCCTCAGTATGGCTGCCAGCGGCCAGAACCCGCAGTTCACCGAGGAAGAATTGAAAGCGGTCGTCACGACGGCGCGCGATTACAACATGACCGTTGCCGTCCATGCTCATGGAACTGAAGGAATCCGCCGTGCCGTTGTCGCGGGTGTCGATTCGATTGAGCATGGAACCTTCATGACCGACGAAGTAATCCAATTGATGAAAGAAACCGGAACTTACTGGGTCCCCACCAACATGGCGGGGGAATGGGTTGCGGAAAAGTCGAAAGAGCCCGGATATTTCCCGGAGATCGTTCGCCCGAAAGCGGCTGCGATCGGTCCCGCGATCAAGGAAACATTTATCCGGGCTCACAAGGCAGGCGTCAAAATCGCGTTTGGAACGGACTCGGGAGTCTCTCCACACGGTCAGAACTCTCGCGAATTTGAACTGATGGTCGCCGGCGGGATGTCTCCGATGAAGGCGATTCAGTCAGCGACGCTCGAAGCGGCTCGATTGCTGAAGATCGAACAACGACTGGGAACACTGGAAGCTCAAAAGGTGGCGGACATTGTCGCTGTTAAAGGGAATCCGCTCGAGAACATTCGACTGATGAAAGAGGTGGACTTCGTGATGAAGGACGGGGTTGTTTACAAGAAGCCGTGATGGGTTGAGATAGTCGTGGTTCGCTCCGCGAACCAACGCTGCATTTTCCTTTGGCAACACAAATAGTCGCCTCGTCCTCAGACGTCTTGTCGATCCAAGAAGCGTTGGTTCGCGGAGCGAACCACGACTATCATTTCCTTGAAATGGGTTTCAACTTCTGTATAAACGATTCCTTGTAACGCACGAGTTCTGGATAATGAAGTCAGCGAGCACTGGATGATTGAACTTCACGGCCGTCTGCGCATCGTCGCCTGGTGGACTTCGGG
>CAIWEX010000446.1 GCA_903911795.1 uncultured Schlesneria sp. | reverse complement strand
TCCGGTGAGCACTACTGGCAACTGGCCCACGGAATCGACAATCGACGGGTTGTCCCCGATCGCGACGCGAAGTCGATTTCCAACGAAACCACATTCGCCGAAGACAAATAAGCGGTCCGCACGTGGACTCCAGGACGAGTACCTACTCGGGAGGCATTTTCTCGAAGTCCGCCGCGCTGAACTCGACTTGAAACCAAGCCAGCGGGCCAGCCTCGCGAAAGGCAAACCAGCAAGGCAACTTGCTGAACGGGTTGCGGAGCAGATTAAGGTTCCGTTCTCGACACTCGAACCGGCGATCAAGTTCGCTACGGCCGTCGAGACGCTCATCGAGAACTGCGGTGAGCGCACCTGGTCGATTCTGTTCGAAGAGCCGCGTAATGCCATTATGACCCTTAGCCGGACTTCGGATGTGCGTCAGCGTCATCGGGTCAATGGAGTCATCGAAGGACAGTTCCCATCAGTGGCCCCTCATTCGGACGATACGGTGTTCGATACGGTACGTTTTGGCGAAGTGCCGAGCCGACTCGCGAGGGCTCGCGGGAGCCTTGAGAAACTTCTGGATCCGCCGAAGACCTTTCATGACAGTACGATCGTCGAGGAAGTGAAGCAGTTGAGTCGGCTTTGCGGAGTGGCGGCGAAGCTGCTCGACGAATGCCTGACCAACTGGAGCTCTCCAGCCCCGGCTCTGCCAGACGATCTCTGCAAGGAGTCTGTCATGGCGAGGGTGAGATCGAACGAAGTCCGTGGACTGGCAATCGGAAAGGCTCGACAAGCGCTTCGGTTCACAGTGAAGAACCTATGGGATTTCGAGGAAATGATGCGTCGTGGCCTGGTACCGACCGCAGAGCAACTCCAGGCCACACGAGGCAAGCTCAAACGGATTCAGGAGATCGCACGACTGACTGAGTGTCTGGGACCGATCGTTCCACAAACCATCGACACATCGCGGGTTATGCCTATGCCGCGGTGATGTGCGACTTCCCGGCCCACAAACTCTGCCTGGATAGATTCTCCGAGGCGGACCTCGAAGATCGCGGGGATGCCAAGTGTTTGGATGAATGGACGATGATCCGAGTGTCGGGCTGTACAAGCTCGATTGAATCCTTCCGCTTCCGTTGGTGAGTACGGGGTCCGACACCCACTTCGATGTGACTTTGTGACTTCCGATAGTTAAAGAAAATCAGCCCCCGGCCGTGGAATCTCCACGACCGGGGGGCACGATTCAGCCATTCCATTGGGCGCACCGGCCCCGGTATGGACACGACGGACAGTTCATCACCGTAGGGACCGGATAGTAGTTCCCCGCAGAAATGGAATCCCAAACGCGTTCGATGATCCGAAGCGTCCGGTCAAGCAACGCCGCATCGAACGGAACCTCAAACACTGAGACGTCCGGCGTTTTCGTCTTGGTCAGCACCACAAACGACAGCTGTATCGGCTTCTCGCCCAGATCGCCCGCGAGCTGGCTATACAGCAGAAGCTGCCCACTGGATTCGGCGACCTGTTCGGCAGACCAGCGG
>CAIWEX010000445.1 GCA_903911795.1 uncultured Schlesneria sp. | reverse complement strand
CCTTCAAGAACAGTGTTCCGAAAAACCAAGCTTGGAATCGTACTACGTACGTCCAGCAACCGCATCAATACAGCAAAGCTGAATTCTCAGAACCATCCAACCAAATTGTCAAAGATCTGCCCCGTCGCGTCGGTCACCGTTTGGTTTCGTCCGTGGCGGGGAGGCGAGATGATATCGTCGGCCATCTGGATGTCAATCGACTGGGCAAAGATTCTGAAAATCAATTTTGAAGGTGGCTGTTTCCAGCCTTTGCATGATCGCAACCGACAACAGTGCAACAGCTTGCGTCCGATGCTGGACGAAAGGAACGCGGAAGCGTCGCTGATTGGACAGTCCATAGATGTCTCGCCGACTTCAAAATCGGCACAACCGGAATTCACGAGCAGATGACCGGGCGGTGGCCCGACACTCAGCCAATTCTTGATTGTGCGCGTGAGTGGCTATGCCGCTCGAATGCAGGTTTCGATTGAGCCGTATTCGACCGAGGATTCTCCCCAGCGAATTTCCAGAAATTCCATCGAGATAAATGGCAGATTCTGAAAGACTGGGGTCGCAACGGTTTCGCGTTCGCGATAGTGTCTCGGTCGACCCTGTCAGGATGGCAAATCCATTTCCGTAATCAATCTCACCGGGCGCGCTCTGCCTGCGAGATCTTTTCCGGGAATCGATGTTTAATCAGATTCATGGAAGGAGACGTCTCGGTGGCAACTGCCTCGGATTCGCTGCAACAGTCTGCCACAACACCGGTTGTCAAAAAGAGCCGTTGGAAAGACGGCTTGGAATGGCCAGCAGTGATCTGGCTGGGTTCGGTGCATATCATTGCACTTGCTGCCCCTTTCTACTTTACCTGGTACGGCCTCTGGTTGTTCATGGCATTAAGCTGGGTGACCGGAAGCTTGGGGGTCTGCCTCGGTTTTCATCGACTGCTCACACATTCAGGATTCGAGACCTTTCGACCGATCCGCTGGTTTCTGGCATTGTGCGGAACCCTGGCAGGCGAAGGGCCGCCGATCATGTGGGTCTCGGCCCATCGTAAGCACCATCGGTTCAGCGATCAGGAACATGATCCACATTCCCCGCGTGATGGTGCTTGGTGGAGTCATATTCTGTGGATGCTTCCCAAAGGGGGATCGCAACACTGGGCTCAACTCTATCGCACCTATGCTCCCGACCTGATGCGTGACCGGTCGCTACGACTTCTCGACCGCACATTCCTCTGGTGGCACATGGGGCTTGGCGTGGTGCTCTTCACGGTCGGCTGGGCCAATTGGGATCTGAACACAGGCATCTCGTTTGCCTTGTGGGGTTTGTTTCTGCGATTGGTGTACATGCTGCATGTCACCTGGGCCGTCAATTCGGCTTCACACATGTGGGGTTACAAGACTTACGCGACCCGAGACAACAGTCGCAATCTGTGGTGGGTCGGCGTACTGGCGTTCGGTGAAGGCTGGCACAACAATCACCACGCATTTCCCCGAGTGGCCCAACACGGCCACAAATGGTGGGAAGTGGATATGACTTACTGGGTCATATTGCTCATGGAAAAAACGGGCCTCGCCTGGAACGTGGTTCACAAAACTGCCGTGACGACTGTCGTGTCCGCCATCGAGTTTCCTGGTGAAGACGAGCCGACCTCGCTTCAAAAGGTCGCTTGAGTATCGCTGGCACTGCTTGAACTGGGATGTGCGGGTTCGGGAATTCGTTGAGAAAGCGTACTTTTCATAAACCCCGGGAGATTCCGGTCTTGCGGCCCAAGTGGGCCAGCAGTTCACCCAGCCAGGGCTCTTCGGCCCTGGGAAACGATGTAAAAACAGGATCTGAGGCCTGAAGGGCCGAACATTCCATTGGCCTTTAGACTCATCGAAAGGAACGGCCGGCCCTTCAGGCCTCAGGAAGATTTTGGTGGGATCGATTCCAGGGCCGGGCCCTGGCTGGGTGAACGACTGGCCCGTTGGGCCGCAAAACATGGCT
>CAIWEX010000444.1 GCA_903911795.1 uncultured Schlesneria sp. | reverse complement strand
TTCCCCAGGCACGGCCACGACACTCGGGGTCACCGCAGTCGTTTGCGGAGTTTCTTGCGATGAGCGAACGCAGAAATAAACCACCCAAAGCCCGACTGCAATCGCCTCGGCGTCGCTTGACGCACACGCGCAGCCCCTTGCGTATTCTCCTGCGATGAGCGGCCGGCAACGATCCATGTCCGTTCCGGAAAAACCAAGCCGCTCATTCAATTGTATTCATCGATAGAACCAAGCCTGACTTCGCCCAAGCTTTTCCGCGAGTCGTCAAGAGCGGGCTGGCTGGCTCCGGTTGCGAAAGTACTGTTGGCCGCCCTGTCCTTCGGGCACGCCTGCCCACGAACTTTTTTGCCGCGAATTGGCAAATTGGGTTGGCGTCGGTAGTCTAAAACAGGGATGGCGAGCAAGTGACGGCCCGCCATGCAAACCACAACGATGACAACCGCAGTGAGCCTCGTAGAATTCTGCGTGCATTTCGAGCCGACCCAGTCATCGCGATGAAAATCGATTCTCTTCCAGCCACCAGTCACGTTGCCTAGTGGAAAGCTTATGTTGTTCTCTTGTTTTATCTGGCTTGAATCGATCCCGCACTGTTTTGTTAAAAGAAGTCCGCTCCGGATTTCAGCCAGACGTGATGCCTGAAAAGACTCATAGCCGTTTCGTCATGACGACTATCGAATCGCCCCCTTCGGTCTCGGAAACATAATGATAATTAAGAATAATGAATGGCCTAAAGTTAATGAAATAAGAGCGTGTATAAATAATAAAGAGCGAATCAAAAAAACGTTTCTAGGGTTATTTCACTTCTTTTTGCCTTTGCTTGTTTGGGTGGGGAGCCTTGCAGGAATTATTCTCGCCCCGTGGTGGGCGAAAAGTATTATCGGACTTGTCAATGGTCATGCCATCGGAATTATGCTGATCATCGGGCACGATGCCTTGCACGGCAGTTTATTTCCCCAAAGATGGATGAACCGGCTGGCAGGCAGGATTTCAATGGCGCCCGCCTTACATCCCGAGACTTCCTGGGTGCATACCCATAACGGGCTGCATCATGGTTTTACCATGATCAAAGGGAAAGATGCGGGCTTTCCCCCTTTAGCCCTGCAGGAATACAGAGCGATGTCGCTTCTGGGTAAATTAAGTTATCGCATTAGCCGGAGTTGGTATGGATGTGGCTGGTTGTATGTCAGTGAGATGTGGTTTAAGTGGGAGTTTTTTCCCATCGCCGCGCGCGCCCCTAAGAATCACAAGGCATTCTTGCGAGATCGCCTTCAACTGGCGGCTTTTTTTGTTGCTTGGATAAGCTTGCTGATCGGGTCTGCATTTGCCCGCGGTGAGAATCTTTTCCTGATGGTTGCCTGGGGGTTTATTCTCCCTCAATGTGTTTCCAACTATTTCACTGGATTCGTTACCCTTCAGCAGCACACTCATCCCCGGGTGGCATGGTATTCCGAATTGGATGCGCCCTCCCCCGCTTTTGTTCAAGCTCAATTGCATGGCGCACCTCATATGGTTTTCCCCTCTATCCTGCGTGGTGTCATGCGCGGTGTTATGGAGCATACCGTGCACCATACCGATATCGCTGTTCCATTATATTGCCTTCAGGAGGCTCAAAAAACGCTGGAACAGTCCTTTGGTGGTGACATCATCCAGGAGCATTGGACAGCAAGTGCTTTCTTAAGAAGCACCCGCATTTGCAGGCTGTATGATTATAACTCGCATCAATGGATTGATTACGATGGCAAACCTTTGACAGAAGCGCTTTATGAAAGATGCCTGCAAAAAACCAAAGCGGGCTCATCCGACGAATGCGTGCGGAGTGTGATGTCGGGGGAGTAGTGTGAGTTTGAAGAAGGGGAGGTCGCGGTATCCGTAGGCTTGTCGTTGGAGGAGTTTGATTTTGCTATTGGTTCCCCCCAAGGGTCCGGTTGAGAAGGGGTGGTCGTACCCGTTGAGGATTCCTTCGCAGTGGGCTTGGAGGGTGCGGGCGAACTTCATCCGTTGCCGGATGCCGCTCGATGCGGCGGTGGCGATCCCGCGTTCGCGCAGAACTGATTGTGGACTGCCCTCCCCCTTAAACGTGGCCGCATTCGGAGCCAGAGTAAGGTTGCGTGAGCCTCGACAGTTGATACTTTGCGACGAGAATCTTCGTGCCGCAACCAGTGCCTGCACGAACGCTACAGGATGGCACGAACGCTGGGAATCGACCGAAGCAACACGCTCGTTCCCCAACTGAGCCCGAGTGACACGCTGAACACGATCAGCGCCTTCGACGTCGCGGGCATTGATGAGCCAAGAAGCAAGTACTGCGCCCAGATGACGAAGGGGTAATGCACGAGGTAGATGCCATAGGCGTTGTCGCTCAGGTTGTCGGCCCACCGATATCGGGCGTGCACGAACCGAAGAGACAGTGCCAGGAGGGTCATGCTGAGCGTGGCACTGTAGAGCACCATGCACGATCCCAGCAGCCACCATCCGGCAGGCCGCATCCAAGGCCCTGTTGGATCAACCCTTACGTCGCCCAACGCGACGACAAGAGACATCACGGCCCCGATGGATGCGATCAGCCAAAGCCTCCACTGACGTGAAAGCGGCCCATTGTGCGTGAGAAACGTCGATTCCAAGCCATGGGCGCCGACGGCAACGCCCGCGAAAAAGTAGACCGCATAGAGCACAAGACGGCAGGCTTGGCCGATGACGAACGGCCCCCACTCCAGCCATTGAAGTGGTCCAAACACGGCCATCAACGGCATGAAGCCTGCGCCCGAGAGGGCGACGAGGGCCAGAAAAAAGGCTCCGGGTTGCATCACGAGCACCCCGGGAACGGCGCGGCGTGTTTGCCCCGCAACGCGAAAGGCGATCGCTGCGAGCAGATTGAAGCCGAGCAGCATGGACAGAAACCAGGCGGGCCCACTGTTCCACGACCAGCCAAACCAATACGACAGAACGTTCTCCTCGGCCCCGGTCAGGAGAAAAGCCGGGTAATACGCGAGGGGCATGATGACGGCGAGCGATACCACGAACGAAATGCCGAGCCTTCGCCAGCGGTCTTTCAGGAACGAGGCAGCCCCTTTTTTGGCGAGGCTCTTCCACACGAAAAGCCCGGAGATGAAGAACATCAACGCCATGAAAAAATTGTTGAGGAGAGCCGGGAACAGGTCGAATGCTCTGCTCGTGATCGGGTCTATGACGGGTGCGGTGTGGACATAGTCCGTGGGATTGAATCTGCCCCATGTCGGATACGCCAGGATGGCGTGCAACAACACGACCAAGACGGTGATCGCGGCCCTGAGGTAATCCAAGGCACAACTGCGGGGGCTGGACGGCTTCGGAACGACAGTCGGGTTCACCATAATATTCGCCGGTGAAGATAATATTCGCGAGCGGGCGGGCACGTCGACCGCTCGCTGTTCAAGCCCCCTCGATCCCGGGAACGCAGGTCGATGGCGGCGAGACTTGGAAAGCTGAAGAACTCCGCAGGCGTCACTCGATGCCTGAGCGCCGCTCGCTCGAGTATAGTCAAATTGCTCGTCGGTGGGATCGCCGATGACGTACTACTGGGAGTGTCGCTCGGCGGCCAGTCTCCGCCAGGCACGTGAAGGTGACTTCCTCATCGCGATTTTTCCGGGTGAACAGCCGCATGTCGAACGGGCAGGAGAGCCCGGGAATCCGGGCGAGACACTTGACGACGCGGATGTCCGGTCGGGCCACCAGGACGGCCTGATCGACATTCTCCGGCTGCGCATCATCGAGCACGACGGTGTGCGGCCCGAAGTCGTCGGCCTCCAAAATGCTTCCGATCGCATTGGTGACACAGACGACGATCGTGGCTTCTTTGATCTCCTGCTTGAGCGACGTGAGCCGATGCACGGCGAGATTCCAGCCAGGAATCAGCGGAATCTTGCCCAGTTGCTCCGACACATCCACCGCCAGAACCCTCCTGGTCGGAGAACGCCGAAACATGCACCACAGGGCCGCCCGTCCTGTGGTGCCCGCCGCCCCCATCACGGCGACCACGCCATCGGCAAACTCGTCTCGGTGATACTCAAACTCTGCCCCCACCAGGGGCCGCAATGTCGCTGCGAGCAGCCCTAGGTCGATCGCGTCGGAAAGAGGGAGAAAATCCATCAGGCAAGAAGTGCCGTCTTCAACTCGCTTCTGCTTTATCTCGTTGGGAGCCCCGGCACGATGTTGAAGATGGACGTCTAGTCCTTTCCC
>CAIWEX010000443.1 GCA_903911795.1 uncultured Schlesneria sp. | reverse complement strand
CCTCGTTAACAGACGTGCTATAGCATCGTTCGTCAATTTCAGTCTGAATAGGAACAGTGGCGTTGGTTGGCAGAGCGAACCATGGCGATCGTCGGAATTAAACTCGACTCAGGGTTCCGGTCTGCCCGCCGAATGAATCGGTCTCGACGCCCAGTTTTTGCAGGATCGTCACGAAGAGCTTCGCCAGTGGTAGCTCTTCCACTTCGATCTTGCCGGTCCAGCCGGCGTCCGTATCGATTCCTGCGCCGGCCTGATTGTCTTCATTGCCTTTGCCGAACTTCAGATACCGTCCGTTGGTGAAGCCGAGGTTCTTGCCGCCGGCCGAAAAGATCGGATAGTTACGTGAGAGGTGGAAACTGCTCGAAGCAGAGCCGTGCATGGCAAACGTGTTGTCCAGCATGTTGCCATTGCCGGTCGGTTCGGGAGTCTCTTTCAGTCTCTGAGCGAAACGACCGAATTCCTCGGCCTGATAGCGATTGTAGGTCCCCAGATTCTGCCAGCCGCCAGGCTTCTTGACCTCATGAGTCAGGCCATGAGCACCACCAAGACCAACCGCTTGCGAAAGCAGGTCGTGTGGTCCTTCGCCATTTTCTCTTCCCAACTGAAACGTAGCGACGCGTGTCGAATCGCTCAGGAAGGCAAGATAAATCAGTTCGTACATCGTCTGGAAGTAGAGCCGGGCTTCTTTCGGCTCAGCATCCAGATGCAGGTTGCGAGTCTCTACCTGGGGAATCGGTGTATCGATCCATCTTTGGGCTTTTGCCAGTTTCAGCTCCGTATCACGCACGGCGTCAAGATACTGCTTGAGCGTTTCTTGATCGCGGCTGGAGAGTTGGCGTCCCAGCGAACGAGTATTGTCAATTAGCAGATCGAGCGCACTCTTGCTTCGCGCCAGTCGTGCGACCGCGTCTTTGCCGCTTGTCACAAACAGCATGTCGAAAATTTCTTTCGGCTTGTTCATCGCGGGGATCGGTCGTCCTTCTCGATTGAACGACTGAGTCTGAGCCCCGCGAGGTCCACCAACGCCGCCGTTGGTCGACATGACCAGCGAAGAGTGTCGGGTGAAGTCGCCTGCGTGCTCGGCATACACCTGATCCAGAGAGATCGTATTCCGATACGGGCCTTCACCACCGATGGGTGCGCCCGTTAAATACTGATCAGCATTGGAATGGCCATGTACCTGTCGTGCGGCGGGGTGTGACAACCCGGAATAAATCGTGATCTCACTGCGCAGTGGCTCGAGCACGTCGAGCACTTTGGTCAGTTCGAAATCTTTTTCGCCGCCCCGAGGAAACCAACTCCAGTCCTTCCAGGCCGGATCGGACTTGAGTGGCAAGCCAACTCCATCGGGATGGTAGACACTGACAAACCGCCGTGGAGTTTCGTTTTTGGTCGGGCTGCCGACAGCAAACGATTCAAGCCACGGTAAAGCCAATGCCACGCCAGTTCCGCGGAGAAACGTTCTACGGCTCAGAAACAATGATTTGTTATTCATCATCTATTCCTCGTGAGGGAAGTCCCCTCAACCCAGTTCGAGCGACCGCTCGGAAAACAGCATCGGCCGCGTCCGCGGGTCGCTCTCCAAACCCCAATTCTTACCGCAAATTGAAAAGATTACTACTGACGATCAGTTGGATCAGGTCGCCCAAGCCATCATCGCGTCGCCTGAACTGTACGGTCAAGCGGTCAATGTCAGCGCGGTCACCGAAAGTAAGCGGTCGGCCGAGCGCGTAGGACGCCAGTTTATGCACCATCGCTCTGGCAAATTGATCTTGTCGGTCCGTCAGCAGGTATCTCTTGAGCCCATCCATCCCTGCCAGCGTCTGCCGATTAAACAGGTCTGATGTGGCGTCGACAGGTTTGTTGTTAATCTGAGTCCGGTAGACTCCCAACGCGTCGTAGTTCTCAAATGCAATCCCCCAGGGATCGATCCGGGAATGACAGGAGAGACAGGCCGCCTTGTTCCTGTGATCGACGATCCGTTCTTTCAGCGTCATTTTCAGGATTTCCGGGTTGGTGAGGTCAACTTCCGGGACATTCGGCGGTGGTGGCGGCGGCGGATCGTGAAGAATGCGTTTCAGCATCCAGACTCCACGTTTCAGAGGATGAGAATCCTTGCCGTCCGAGTTCATGGCCAGGATTGCAGCCCCCGTCAAAATGCCACCGCGATTCGTTTGCGGAGTGATTGCCACCGTGCGGAAATGAGGGCCGTAGACTTTGGGAATTCGATAGTGTGCCGCCAATCGCTCATTGACCACGGCATAGTCGGAATGGATGAAGTCCATGATGCAGTGATTCTGCTTCAGGACTTCTTCGAAGAAGGCGATCGGTTCCTCCTGCATCGCTTCTCTCAATGAATTGTCCGTGATATGTGTCACACTGCTCATTCTGTCGAGACCGAGCCATTGCTCAACGAAGTTCTGAGAGAATCGTCTTGAACGCGAGTCTGCCAGCATCCGTTTGACTTGAGTGGCCAGAACTTCTGGTTCTCTGAGTTTTCCCTGCTCTGCGAGCTTCAGCAGTTCATCATCCGGAATGCTGGACCAGAGAAACACGGCGAGGCGGCTCGCAAGCTCCAACTCACTGATCCTTGCCGCCGATTTTGCCACGTCGGTTGTCTCGGCAGTCGTCACTCGTTGAGTCAGGTAAAGGAACTCCGGAGTGGCCAATGCGGTCGCCAGAACTTCCACCATCGCATCTTCAAATGTCGTAAATCCCGGCCGGTACTTCGCAAACAAGTCCATGAACTGGTCGACTTCCTGCGAGGTGACAGGACGACGCCAGACACGCTTCAGGAACCGGTTCAGCACCTCGCGACCATAGACCTGCTCGTCAGCCTTGTTGGCGCTCTCCATGAAGATGTCAGTGTGAGATTTTGGTGGCCATTGCTCGTAGAACGGGGCGCTGATTTCGATGTAATCGATCAGAACCTGCAGAGGTTCTTCCCCACCCGGCGCGTTGGAGACGTTGTGAATGTGCAGGAACTCATCCCTTCGAGGAAAAGTGGTGGTGAGCTTCCGGAACGGGTTGCGCTGGATATCGCTCAGCGGAATATCGAAGTGAATGAACTGGGGGGCATCTGCAGAAGCCGTAACAGGAATGTCGCGCTCGCTGATCACCTGCGAGAAGTTAGCGTTATTGCTGGTGTGAGCACTGAAGATCAGACGCAGGCTCGCGTACTCGTCGGGGTTCATCGTCGAACGACCTGCTCGAATGCGAACTCGCATGATTCCGTCGTCAGGAAGAAAACGATCCAGGTCCAGCTTCAGTTCGTTGGATCGGGGAAGAACGAGCACGACAGGAGAAACGGCAGGTGTGGTTCCAGCAGCGGCATCGGGGCGAGGCATCGACTTACCAGCGGGAAATGGAATGCTCTCGTCCGTCTCGCGATTGTATAACTGCTGCTGATTCTTGGGCTTTCGGGGGTTTTTCTTGCCCTTTTCAGATCCCTTGTCGTCTTTTTTGGAAGCGGCTTTTTCCATTTCCTCCTGCATCGAGATGATGTAGGTGACGGCTTGAGGTCGTTCACCACTCACGGTGGCCCGTTTGAGCGCTTTGAGCCCGAGATCACGATAGGTCTCGAACTGCATGGCAGACATCTGCAGCAATTCAGAACTGTTCTTGAAACCGTCCTCTGATGCGGTTTCCGGCGGCAACTTGTTTGGAAGAGAGTAGGGAGACCAAGCAGATCCTGCAGAGCGTAGTTATATTCATAATTCGTCAGCCGACGAAACGACGAATGTTCCTTGCTGTTTCGACGTACGAGAGACGCCGCAGTCAGTTCCGTGCTCAGCCAGTCAACAATGGTGCCACGATCCGTTTCAGCGAGAGCATAATCTGGCTCGTCCTTGGGGGGCATCTCTGATTTGCCGAGGGCGTTAAAGACCTCACGCCATCGCTCCACATCAGGTCCGCCCAGCAAGTCTGGATTCAGTTGGTCGATGCGAAGTCGGCCTTCAGATTTTTCCGGGCCATGACAGGCCAGGCAACTTTTCTTCAGGATCGGTCCGACCGATTCGCGAAAGAAAGCGACGTTCGCCTTCGGAATGGCGTCCGTGGCGACTGCGGCGTCATCGGCTTCCTTCAGGAATCGAGATTTCAGTCGCCCCGATACTCTGGCAGATTCCAAAGAAATTGGCGTTGCCGGTTCGTCGGCTGCCAGCAGTGTCGCAGCGCTGCCGATGACCAGCAGGATGGTGATCTTCAGGGTGTTCATCAGGATGCTTTTCGTTCTTAGCCAGCGTCGGCATGTGTTTGGCTGTACTGGCGAAACGGCGACCGTACGGGAGGGATTCATCGGTGGGAGATACTTGGTTAACTGGGCTCAGGCAGGGCGCATCACGTTCGGGAATCCTACCACGTCGCATCGAGACAGAATAGTACTACCGACGCATGCTCTCAGGGCAATCGGCTTTTTCAAAGTAGGGTGGAGTCAATGTTACCCACAGTTTTTCCTCTCGGTTGGGTGGCAGGGGCGCACTGGCTTTGCAGAAGCCCCCAAAACCGAATGCGTTTGAACGGCGGCTTCGCCGAAGCGGGTGCGCCCCGCCACCCTATCGTGGTGGACACATAGTTTGAATCGGAGCACGTCAAAAAAGTAGGGTGGGACCAGCTCGCTTCGAGCGCCGGCCCACCATTACGAAACGTCGAGATTTGACGGTGAGCCGGCGCGGCGAAGCTCCACGAGTCTCCACCGACTTTTGTGCCAGGTGTCCAGCACGATAGGTGCTGAGCAACGCGAGTAACGATTTTGAATGGCAATGTTTCCGGATCCGAACTCGTAAGAGATCAGAAATGCGTTGAAAAACCCTGAATATGTGAGTCATGAGATAGTCGTGGTTCGCTCTGCGTACCAACGCT
>CAIWEX010000442.1 GCA_903911795.1 uncultured Schlesneria sp. | reverse complement strand
TGCACTGCTTCTCCGAAGACTCCGAAGCAGTGGCACCGAATGCGAATAACGATTTTTGAACAGAAGAAACACCGGTAGCCGAACTCGTGAGAGTTCGGAGATGGTCGAAAACCCTAGAATTCTCACGAATTCAGCTACGAGTATCGCTACCCGCGTTGAGTGGCAGCAGCGCAACCACGATCATCGCCCACGGGAGATCCAGCTGACGCATTCGCGAATCATGCGAAAGAACCCACCAAAGCGAAAACCTCAACAGAACTCAGGAAAACAAAAGCATGTTGCAACTACTCCGTACGGCTTCGATGATGTTATTCACCCTGACAGTTCTCACGGGTGGAATCTATCCGCTTATTGTAACTGCGGTCACACAGGTGGTGTTCCCGCGACAGGCGAACGGCAGCCTGTTGACTCAGGACAACTATGTCGTCGGCTCAGAATTGATCGGGCAGTCCTTCTCAAAACCCGAATACTTCTGGAGCCGACTGTCGGCGACGAGTCCAACTCCCTATAACGCGGCTTCGTCGAGTGGCTCAAACTTCGGGCCGCTTCACCCAGGACTGATGGTGGCCACCGAAGGCCGGATTTCTCAATTGCGGGCTGCCGGGAACAGTGACACACCAGTCCCAATCGATCTGGTGACCGCTTCGGGAAGTGGCCTGGATCCGCACATCAGTCTGGCGGCGGCAGAATATCAGGTGGCAAGAGTCGCTGAATCGAGGAGAATGTCAGTCACCGATGTGCGGGAGCTTATTCGAAACAATACCGAACATCGTCAACTGGGATTTCTTGGAGAACCTCGCGTGAATGTTCTCTGCTTGAATCTGGCGCTCGATCAACAGCAACGTGGGAATTGAAGCAAATGTCGACGGATGATCGACCGAGTCCCGATGCGCTGCTGGCCAGGCTCAAAGCTGAGGAAACCGGCCAGGGACGCGGAGCACTGCGGATTTTCTTCGGCTACGCAGCGGGAGTTGGCAAAACGTATGCGATGCTGGAGACTGCTCGAAAGGCGGCTCTTCAGGGACGCGATGTCGTCATTGGGTACGTAGAACCTCATGCACGCCCGGAAACACTCGCTTTACTGGAGGGACTGGAAAGTCTCCCCCCCAGAGAAATGTCGTACCGCGGGGTGACACTGCGCGAGTTTGATGTCCAGGCGGCATTGGCTCGGCACCCCGATCTGATCCTCGTCGATGAACTGGCGCATTCGAACGCGGTCGGCTCGACACACGAAAAACGCTGGCAGGACGTCGAAGAATTGCTCGCGGCCGGAATCAATGTCTGGTCGACATTAAATGTTCAACACATTGAAAGCCTGAATGATATCATCGGACAAATCACGGGAGTGACTGTCCGTGAAACGATTCCTGACCATGTCTTCGACATGGCCACAGATCTGGAACTGGTGGACATCACGCCGGAAGAGTTGCTGACTCGGCTGAAGGCGGGCAAGATCTACCTGCCGGAACAGGTTCAACGGGCGATTCAGAGCTTTTTCCAGAAGGCGAATCTGACAGCTCTGCGAGAACTCTCGCTGCGACAGGCAGCCCGGCGGATTCATACCGATGTGGAATCGATCCGCCGCGAAAAAGCTGTCACTCATCCCTGGGCCACAGCCGAAAGATTGCTCGTCTGTGTCGGCCCAAGTCCGACCACAGGCCGCGTCATTCGAACTGCAAAACGTATGGCCTCAGCGCTCGAAGCCCCCTGGCTGGCGGTCTCGATCGACCTCACGGGGGAATCGTCCAACTCACCTGCCAAGCAGCAGATTGCTCAGCACTTTCGGTTGGCTGAACGACTGGGAGCCGAAACCGTCACTCTGGCAGGCCAAGACATTACCGAGACGCTGCTCGACTTTGCCCGGACGCGAAATGTCACCAAGATTCTGATCGGCAAGACTCATCAGCCACGCTGGCGTCGACTGATCTTCGGAACCGTCGTCGATGAAGTCCTCGAACGGAGTGGTGAGATCGACGTTTATGTGATTCATGGACAGGAAGATCACAAAGAATCGGCCACGATCAAAAGAAAACGCTTGCCGAGCGATCGTCTGCCGTTCGTGAAATCGGTGGCATTTATCATGGCCACGACATGCCTGGCCTACGCTTTGCGATACCTCAAGTTTGCGGATGCTGAAGCCAACACTGTCATGCTGTTTCTGGCTTCGGTCGCATGGACGGCATTCCGGTACGGTCGTGGACCGGCGATCCTGGCGAGTATTCTGGCTGTCCTGGCGTTCGACTTCTTTTTCGTTCCTCCCTTCTATGATTTCACGATCGCCGATGCACAGTACTCCGTGACATTTGCCGTTATGCTGACCATCGGCCTGGTGATCAGCACGCTCACCTCACGACTGCGAGCACAAGTCGAAAGCACGCGTCAGCGAGAACGCCAGACATCGGCTCTGTATGAATTGGGAAAGCAACTCAGTTCGCTCTGTGGTCGCGCATTTCTGGCCAGTGCCGCAGGTGAAAAGATCTCTGAGATGCTCGCGGGTGAAGTTGCCATCTATTTGCGTCGCTCATCTGAATCGCTGGAAATTGTTTTTGGTCGCGATTCAACAATTGCCCGGCATCCGGTGAACGACTCGGTCGCACACTGGGTCGCTGAACACGATCAGATTGCCGGGGCAGGAACCAATACGCTTCCCAGCGCCACAGCGCTGTTTCTGCCACTGGTGGGATCTCAGCAGACTCATGGAGTCATCGCCATCAGCGTGCCCGATCCGGAACGGCTGGTTGAGCCGACTCAGCGTCGGTTGCTGGAAGCCTGTGCCAACCAATTGGCGCTCGCATTGGAACGAGACCAACTCGCCATCGACGCTGCCGATGCGCGCGTGCAAGCCGAAACGGAACAGATTCGCAGCAGCCTGCTCAGCAGTGTCTCTCATGATTTGAAGACTCCACTGGCGGCAATTTCCGGGGCGAGCAGCAGTCTGCTCGAAGTGACGACCCTGGATGACATCACCCGACGCCAATTGCTGGAAACGGTCGCCGAGGAAGCGACACGGCTGAACCGCCTGCTCGAAAACATTCTTCAGATGTCAAAGCTCGACGCAGGTGCTGCTTCGCCGAACAAACAATGGCACGTGCTTGAAGAAATTGTCGGATCGGCATTACACCGGACTCGAAGTGAGTTAGCTGGTCACGAAGTCGAAGTTCGGCTGGCACCGGACCTGCCGCTGATGTGGTTGGATGGCTTGCTGATGGAGCAGGTTTTCGTCAACCTGACCGAGAATGCTGCTCGCCATACACCGGCAGGGTCGCGGATCCAGATCACGGCTGCGGTGGATGGCGAGTCCTTAAGAGTTGCGGTTGCCGATAATGGCCCCGGCCTTCCTCCCGAATCTGTCGAACGAATCTTCGATAAGTTTTACCGCGCAACGCCCAGTGCTGATGGTGGACGCGGCAGCGGACTGGGGCTTGCCATCTGCCGGGCGATCATTAAATCTCACGGAGGAGAGATCATGGCGGCGAACCGACAGAGTGGAGGAGCTGAATTCATTATCCGCCTGCCGATCCTCAAGAATTCTCCGCACATTGTGGTAGAATAACGCCATGAAACAGGGCGAACCCCACATTCTGGTCATCGAAGAC
>CAIWEX010000441.1 GCA_903911795.1 uncultured Schlesneria sp. | reverse complement strand
CTCGATTGTGGGCGAGGAAGTTTCGGATCGTGGAATTGTCGGCACATCGCAAATGCCACGATACTCAAGCGTATTCAGAGGATTTGTGATGATCGCGGCTTCGACATTCCCTTGATCTGTAAGCCCGAGGAATTGCTTGAGGAGACTGAAGATGCAGGATGATCCAATTGTCGCCGCAGTTCGCGAAATCAAGGAACACCTCGCCGCAGCATTCGGCTATGATGAGCATGCGATTTTCTCTGACATGCGGAAGCGAGAATCTCAGTTTTGTGGTAGGCTCGTTAGTTAACCGGTACCCAAAAATGCCAAACAACACGTTCCAGCGGAACAGAGTACCACCCGTTGACCTTGAACCATCGGTTGGGCAGTCGCCGCCACAACGATTGTCCTGTTTAAAATCAATGTTACCCACCGTTAACGCTCGATTCGGTATTTCTCCTCCGTTAACGCTCAATCTTTGGGACATTTGCGATGAATGCGTACCTTTTCCTGTGGAATCCAGCACGCGACGATCAGTCATTTCACGACTATGACCAAGTTCAATCTGACGCACATGCTGGAAAGCCATACCTGACCGGGTGGATCTGTCCATCAACGAAACCGCGGCCTGGCGATCTCGCTTTCGTACAACGAACCGGTAAAGAAAACAACGGGATCTTCGCCCGTGGCATCGTGACATCCAATCCCTTAAAAAACGATGAAGGTCGCCGGGTTGTGCAATTAAAGTTGGAATCATTTTTACCGTTGAATTCCGAGATCAAACGGGAAGCCCTTCTCGCTCAAAGCCAATATCAGTATGCGTGGGGACCACAAGCGTCTGGCACAATAATTCCACCCGACCTCGTAAACGCGATCACTGAACTCTGGCAGGTCAATCACAATCTGCCAATTAATAATCCCACGCGGACACAAATTGGTGCAAGCACGCTCACCGAGGACCGAGGCCCCTTTGCTGGTCGAAACATCGACGCAACGCTCTTAGCCGACAGTTCTGTCGCCGAAAAGACAATAACAGGATTCCTTGGCGATCCCTCAGAACGCCTGATTGCGTTAACCCAACTTATTGAATCAGCCGACCATGCCAACGCCGTGGCTCCCAACGCGTGGGGTGTCACCCTCCATCGTAATCTCTTTCGACTGAACGTCGGGCGGGTGGAGGTACTGGTCGTTGGCGAAGGCACCATTCGTCTCAACTGCGTCGGTCGACTCGGCGAACCCCCTTTCAACGGTGCTGAATTTGAGAGTTCAAACTACCGTTCAGTCCCTGATCCGCAGTGTACTTTCGTAGGCCCCCTTGCGGAATTCAACGCGATCAAGGAATCCATTCAGCGATTTCACCAAAAGTTTATTGACCGCGTTGGAACAAAGAAGTCTGGGTCGCCAGTGTCAGGAACACCATATCGCAGGAGCCATGCGGAGGGCTTGCTTTCCTATGCACGCAATTTTATTGCGCTATTTCCATCGGGTGGAAACGTCGAAGAGTATTGGACGGCAGCTGACGAGTCACTTCCTGACACGCCGCTGTTTGAAGGAGCGCGTCTGCAAATTCAGATCAACGCGTATGAACGAAACACTGCAGCCCGAGATCGATGCATTCAACATTATGGCACCGCCTGCATGATCTGCGGCTTTACTTCCGAGGGGACCTACGGTGGACAGTTTGCCGGCCTGATTCACGTGCATCACATACGTCCCATCTCAGAGATCGGCGAACAGTACGTGATTGACCCTATTCAAGATCTTCGTCCAGTCTGTCCAAACTGCCACGCGGTACTCCACTCACGCACCCCTCCCTATTGTTTAGAGGAGATTGCAGAGATCCTCTCTGCGATCTCGCTTACCGAAACAAAAGACAAGAACGGAGGCAAATAGCGAAGGGAACGAACATGGGTCTGGCCCCAAACTTAAAGCGATCGCACCTTGATTGTGGGCGAGGATTTTTAATGGGAATCAAAACTTGCCGCTAAAAAACGAGTTGATATTCGAATTGATTTTTGACGCCGGCTCCATTTAGGTCTACCAGTCTGTTGAAAACCGGGGACTGGGTGCGCCAGTTAAAGCCGGAGGAAGGGAG
>CAIWEX010000440.1 GCA_903911795.1 uncultured Schlesneria sp. | reverse complement strand
GGAATCTCAAGCTGAATTGGGCCTGTTTGCGACATGATGATTATGTCGCTCATTTGACGAATCGCGAAAAGACCAATTTACCGTTTCGGGGTGTGAACGGTTACAATGAACGAACTCCGGTTTATCGCCGAGGTCATTCCAATTCAATCCCAATCTCACGAGGCCATGACCGCGTGGAACGTGTCTATTTTCCACAGTTGGTCCTTGATCCCGATTTGCATGGCAACCATTGGCAACTACTCGGTTAAACACTGTATCGATCTGATAAACCGCCAAAAGGAGATGTGAGCTTCGACGACTTTACACGGTTTGGACTATCGGAACATCTGGGGCAACGGCTATCCTAAAGGCCCCGAAAGCTGGCTATCGCAACTGTCGTTTCCCCTGCGAGAAGCCACTTCCGATGAGTACTCCCGCCAAGGCCTGAGACCATGCCGTTGATTCAGGATGTTTGTGTTTCGCGACGTCGAGCGTTAGCGACCAGCGCCACGCTCTGCGGGATGTCGCTTCCCGGGTATCTGCAGCTACGACAAGCCTCGGCAGATCAGTCTGCGATCACTGCGGGCAAGGCCAAGTCGTGCATCATTGTTTACCTGTGGGGTGGGATCAGCCATCTGGAGTCGTTCGATCTGAAACCGAATGCGCCCAGTGAGATTCGTGGCGAATTCAAACCGATTTCGACTGTTGTCCCGGGCATCGAGATCGGAGAACACCTGCCGCTGCTCGCCCAGCACACAGACAAACTGACCATCATCCGCTCGATCCATCATGACGACCCCGCTCACGGTCGCGGAATGTACTGGAATCTGACAGGACACAAACCACCGCGTGCTGGCAATATCGCTCCGATGCGAGACGACTGGCCGTCCCTGCCCGCTATGGTTTCCAGATTTCGTACCGCCCCCCGCGGTGTTCCCTCCGCAGTCCGATTGCCCTATCCGCTCGTCGACAACGGAACGCTGCAAGCGGGTGAATACGGGGGCTGGCTGGGGGTTCAATCCGATCCGATCATCATGCGAACTCCCAGCGGCGATCAGTTCGAAGGAGTTTCGCGGTCGCTCGGTTCCGAAGTTTTGAATTTGAACGATGTCGATCTTCCGCGTTTGACCTCGCGTCGCGGCCTGCTGGCGTCACTCGATCATCCCTCACGGCGAACGTCCGAGCATGGCGGCTATCAGCATTTCCAGGAACTGGCGGAAGACATCCTGTCGGGAGCGAGCGTCAAAGAAGCATATAATCTTGAACGCGAAGATCCCAAGGTACGCGAATCGTACGGCAAGCACATCGGCGGACATAGTTTGCTTTTGGCGAGACGACTGACAGAAGCAGGTGTTCCGATTGTCCAGGTCTGCTGTGCTGCCGGAGATCTGAACGGGGCCTCGGGCGACATGTGGGACACGCACGGAGACAACTTTAATCGCCTGAAGAACCGCCTGCTGCCGGTTTTCGATCGCGGCACGTCAGCCTTGTTGCAAGACTTGAAGGATCGAGGAACCCTGGACCAGACGCTGGTGGTCGTCCTGACGGACTTTGGCCGGACACCGCAAATCAATGGCGCGGCGGGTCGAGACCACTATCCGTACGCCTATTCCATCGCCATGGCAGGGGGTGGAGTTCGTGGCGGCGAAGTCTATGGTAGCAGCGACAACAAGGGAGCCTTTCCGAAGGCCCTGGCCTGCACCCCACCGGATGTCCACGCAACCATCTTTCAGGCGATGGGGATCTCACCGCGGGCTGAATTGCGCGACATGCTCAATCGACCTCTGCCGATCTGCGATGGCGAAGTGCTGCCACTGTTAAGTTAAGGATGGCTAAGTTAACGATGGCTTCAGCCGTTACTTTAAGCCGAGCGTCTTAACCGCTTCGCCGTCGACTTCTTCCAGGTAGGCCAGCAGCCGGTCGCGCTGATTGGTCAAATGACGAACTCGCAGCAGCGAACGAACTCGCGTGGTCAGTTCGATACGATGAACAGGCTTGGTCAGGAAATCATCGGCACCTGCCTGCACGGCCCGTTCGATATCACCCAGTTCATTGAGCGCCGTGACCATCAGAATCGGGATATCGCGGGTTGCGGCATCGGCCCGCAATCGTTTGCAAACTTCGTATCCGCTGACTTTGGGCATCATGATATCCAGCAGGATCAGGTCCGGCCGGAACTCGGCAACCTTGTTCAAGGTTTCCTGTCCATCAGATCGGAAGAGCACACGTCTGAACTCCAGTC
>CAIWEX010000439.1 GCA_903911795.1 uncultured Schlesneria sp. | reverse complement strand
GGATTCGGAACAGCGATAACACTCTGACGGGATTTTTGGCCGTCGCAACGGATGTGACTGGGGCGCGTAAAGCCGAAACCGAATTGAGAACTGAAAGAGAACGGTTGGATCTGGCTCTCACGGGGGCTCAACTCGGCACCTGGGACTGGAATGTCCAGACGGGTGAAGAATTGCTCGATAGTCGATGGGCATCGATAGTCGGCGAGAAGCTTGAGAATCTTCAGCCGCGGATTGAAGAGTGGTCATCGCGCGTCCATCCCGATGACATTGAACATGTCTGGAAAAACGTTGAAGACCATTTCATGGGGATCGCTCCTGTTTTCGAATCTCGGTACCGACTTCGTCACGCCGACGGTTCCTATCGATGGGTGGTGGCACGCGGGCGACTGGTCGAGCGTAGTCGCCGAGGAAATCCGCTGAGAATGGTCGGTACTCTGGCTGACATTACCCTGCAAATTAATGCCGAAAACGAAGCGAAATCCTACGCTCAATTGCTGCACCAGTTCATCGCTTGTACCCCTGCCGCTGTTGCCATGCTCGACAACGAAATGCGGTACTTGCAAGTCAGCGAACGATGGTCGCAAGACTATCAGATCCCATATGAAGATATTGTTGGTCGGTCACACTACGACGTGTTTCCGGACATGCCTGATCGATGGAAAGCGATCCACCAGCGTGTTCTGGCGGGTGCAACCGAATCGTGCCTTGAAGATCGCTTCGACAGATCCGACGGATCAACGATGTGGCTGCAATGGGAAGCCCGTCCCTGGTACAACGCCGCGAATGAAATCGGTGGCCTGATCCTGTTCACTCAGGTGATTACGAACCGAAAACAAGCTGAAGCAGACTTGATTGCCGCTCGTGAAGCGGCCGAAGCGGCCAACCGAAGCAAGAGTGATTTTCTGGCGAATATGAGCCACGAGATCCGAACCCCGTTGACATCGATCCTCGGATACACCGACATTCTTTCCGAAGGTTCATTGTCGGATGACGATCGACATTTTGCTCTCACGACAATTAAGCGTTCCGGAATTCATCTGCTCAGAGTGATCAGCGATATCCTGGATCTGTCCAAGATCGAAGCGGGAAAGATGACGCTGGAACGAATTCCGTTCTCTCCTGCCGTGATCATTGAGGAGGTTCTCAGCTACTTCCAGGAACAGGCTCAATCCAAGAATCTGATGTTAACGGCCGTGGCGGAAGGCCTGATTCCGAAGACAATCTGTTCGGATCCTGTGCGACTGCGACAGATCCTGGTGAATCTGGTCGGCAATGCCATCAAGTTCACCGAATTTGGGGGCATCCGAGTCGTTGTCAGGCTGCTTCCGTCAACGCCGGATGAGCATTCTCGATTGGCCGTTGAAATTCACGATTCGGGGATCGGCATTTCCGGGCCCCAAATGCAAGCGTTGTTTGCTCCATTTGTGCAGGGAGATGCCTCGACAACTCGAACGTCATGTGGAACCGGGCTCGGACTTGCGATCTGCCGTCGAATGGCGCGTCTGCTTCAGGGTGATGTCACCGTAGACAGCATTCTCAATGCGGGAAGTGTCTTCACGGTCACGGTCGCCACAGGATCACTCGATGGCATCGAATTGACGACGTCACTCGTTGCTCCCACCGCAGTACCAGTGCCACTTCCCTCCCAGAAATTGTCGGGGCGAATTCTGGTGGCAGAAGACAGCCCCCTCAATCATCGCTTGATTGCAACTCTTTTGACCAAGGCGGGGGCGGTCGTGGACATCGTCGAGAATGGGCAAGACGCTGTGGAAAAAGCGATGGCGTCACTCGCAACCAATCCCTACGATCTGGTTCTGATGGATATTCAGATGCCGATCATGGACGGTTATGCCGCCTCGAAGGCTTTGAGGAAAAATGGGTTCACGTCGCCAATCGTCGCACTCACGGCAAACGCCATGATCGAAGACCGCCAGCGTTGCCTGGCAGCGGGTTGCAACGATTTCATGACCAAACCCATTGACCGGACACGCCTGTTGATGCTCTGCAATCAATGGCTGACGAAATCGCAAGCGGGATTCGACTTCAGTCTGCCGATCACTGCGTCAGCCCGAATTTAGCCGCATCCTGGCCGATAAAGTCCGCGATCACATCCGCAGCGATTCGATGAGCCGTTTCATTCGGGTGCTGATCCGTCGGATGGACCCACAGTTCCGGACCGGCGTAAGCGCGATAATGCTCCCGGAGATCGATGAATGGAACATCGGCATCCGTGCAGTATTCGCGCAGTCGATCATGAATTGGCTGAAACGGATAATCCGCATTGAGTTGGTAGAAAAATGGAAAGGCCACGATCAAGAGTGGAATCTTCTTGTCGCGGCAGCTCTGCACGATGGTATCCAGTCCGGTCCGACACGCGTTCCATTTCTCGGGGGCCGACTGAAAGCTGCCGATGGAATCGCGAATATAGGCCTGGCCGCGAATTCGTCCACCAATGGTGCGATTGAGGAGTGCCCAGATCTCGGAATGTTGCGACATCCAGTCGGTCGACATCGAACCCGTGATGAATTCCGTAAAGAACTCGACCTTTGCATTCTTGGTGTAAATATCCGGTTCCACGTCGTTGGGAACGAAGTGCAGGATGACAAGATTTGGGTGAAAGCTTAGCCCGCACTCTTTCAGCACGCGTGCCTCCATCACGGTGTTGTAGCCCGGTTGACCGGAATTGATCGTTTCAATCTGCTGAGATGGAAAATCGTCCCGCAGTCGGTCCCCCAGACGCGTCAAACAACGATCTTTCGCTTTGACTCCCTGACCAAACAGATAGCTGTCACCGATTCCCAGGATGCGATACGTCTTTTCGGGCCGAGTCCGGCGATGCTCATCGTCCCGCCATCCGACCGAGTTCATCTCGTGGTCGATTGCATTGTTGGCATTGAAGTAGCCACGCGGGTTTGTGGGATAGCGAATTCGAATTGTCGCGAAGGGAACATGCCCACAGGCCGCCAATTCATACGGCCCCCCTGCGCGAGGAATCAGTTCACTCGTGGCAGGATGCCGGTAATTGTTGTTGATACCGGTCAGGAGCAGCACGACTTCTCCCAGCACCCAGCAAATCGAAAACGCCCCCAGAACCGCGACGATGCGAAACAGTCGCTTCCTCCGAACAGACACCATGAACAAGACTTCCTCGATGATATTGTGACGCAGCCTGAACGCGATGTGATCTTACCACCAGCAATCCGAGACAACACAGCGTTTGTGATAAGAGTTGGTGATCGCTTGAAATTTGACGCAAACTTCGCACACTTTAAGACATAAACAGTAAATTACCGCGGGGTGTTGAGTCGTTGACGCCTGGTGATTGACGTCAGTGTCAATCAATGGTGTGAGTCTTAACGAGTTTGAAGACCCCGTGTGTTTCACAGTCAACTCCGAACCAGGGAATTCGGCATGATCATCATCTGGGGAAGCGGGCTCTATGGAAAGGTCGACAAAGTACCGGGAGTTGGCCACGTTGCCACGAACTTCGGGCATCTCTACTACATTCCATTAATTCCGACACAGACACATTTTGTGATCTCGGAATCGTCGAGCGGTTACCAGTCGGTTCCGATCGGAATGAGTATGAAGTCGATCCTGATGGCCTGGTTTCGGACCGCAATGGTCTTTGGAATTCTTATGCTGTCCGTCACTTCCATCATCATGTTTTCCGATCGACATCAGGCGGAAGGGATCATCAACGCAGTCGTTGCTGTAGGATGCCTGGGGGCACTCATTGCCAGTTATTTCGTGGGGATGTGTGCTCATGCCAGCTATGAACGTGCGATGGATCTAGCCGATGCCATTGGACTGAATGAGCACGGTCGCCAGTTGCTCGATGAGCACTATGGGGTGGTCCCCAGGAAGAAGAAAAAGCGAAAAGTGCCAAAGCGAAGAATCGAATCGGATGACGACGAGTACGAAGATTACTGAACGCTGGAATCCAGTGTGCCGCCACCCCACAAGCCTCGGGCAGGGTGGCGGGGGGCGCACCCGCTTCGGGGAAGCCCCCGATCAAACGCGATCCATTTCGGGGGCTTCTGCAAAGCCAGCGCGCCCCCGCCACCCAACCGTCTCGGGCAACAGGTTGGCGCCCGGGGGCATGCCGTTTACTGCTTTGCTTTTGGCAGCTGAAAGGATCTGAGTTCTGCTGGAATCGCCATTGTCGCTGGCCACGTCATGTTCGAATGGATTTCGAACTGAATCCGATCTTTCATCTCAGGATTCGCTTTTAGAAATGCCGGAAGACTGGGAGCTTCGTTTAGGATCAGTGTTCCATCAACCAGGTTACTGTTGCCAACGATTCGCAACAACTGCGGTATCCCCTCACGAAGCGTGACGACTGCGGAATCCTTGCGCATCCGTGGTCCGGCACAGATCCAGGAGTTTTCGATCAGAACGGTTTGCCCCATCTTGGGATATTTCGTGTCAGGCAATCCAAAGTGATGCACAATCGGGATGCCGCCAAACTCTCCGCCGAACCGACTCTTCTGGGCCAACACCGAACCGTAATTATCGATCCACCGAACTCGATCGACACCTTTGGAATCCAGGCTTTGTCGCCCCTGCGCGTCGATTGAACCGAAAACGGGGACTCCGATCATGTTGTCGAACATCAGGACGCCCGAAGTGTTCATGAAGGCCGCTGAATCGCGATCAAAATTTTCGCAACCAATGGTCACCCACGTGTCTCGCACAACCGCATAGTCGCAGACGTTTCGTAAGACTTTCCTCGGACGAATGAACTTGCACTTGTTGATCATCAGGTTGGCGGACATGTGGGAATCGGTCGGACTGGCGGTCCCCTGCGTCACGATCGCGTAGTCACTCGACAACTGGAATTCGCACTCAGAGATGTCCAGCATTGTCGAATCGACATTCTTGTTGTCGATCCAGATCTGATGTTTCCCTCCCAGAAACCTGAGCCCCTGGATTGAGATCGTATAGGCATTGTTGAAGACAAAACAGCGTTTTCCCTCTGTCTTCTGCTCGATGATTGCTCGCGAGTCACTGACAATATTGGTGTACGGTCCCAGATTGATTTCGTCGGAAATCAGGTAGCGGCCAGCAGGAAAATAAAGTGTCGTCGATGACCCCAGGTATGATCCCCCCTCGGGCTTCAACACATGGCTACGGGCTTTGGCAAGATCCGCACCGGCTTGAATCGCTGCTGTATCATCCGCTTTTCCGTCCCCGATCGCCGACTGCGACTGCTGCGGATCAGTCCCCTTCAAATCCTTGACGTTTACGGCAGTTGTGTCGATCTGGGCCGATGCATCGGCTGGCAGGCACAATACGACTGACATGAGAGCCGGTATCAACGTGCATCGCCAGAGGTTTTGTCGTTGCATGGCCTTACCCTTGGAAGTCTGTTCTCAATCCTGAAACGCGAATCTACGTACCGACACTATAGTAGTTGCATCAGGTTGCATCGTAACAGAGAAGAACTCAGCTCGTGACTTCGCGACGACTATTCGAGCCGGATCCATGAGACGATGAGAGCAACCCCCCGTGCGTTCACCTGCCGGTCACGCAGCCTCGTGCAAGCTGGCTGCTGGCAGTTGCTCGCGTCCCACCTGGCGTGACTTCGGAGATCGCAATGCCCAAATGGCAGCGGGTACCTGGATCACTGCAAACAGGATTGCGAGTACGACCGTCGAATAGGCCGCCCCCAAACCGCCATATTCCCGGACGAGTAATATCAGTACCGGAACAGAAATCACTAGAGCGACCATCTGCAGAATGGCCAGCAGCCAGAACTGTTGAGCCGCGCGGAATCCTGTCGAAAGTGGCAATGTTGCATATCGTGCTGTCGCGCCGAGCATCAGAACGACGAGCAACGATGACTGCTCGGCATACTCAGGCCCGAAAGCAAATCCAAGGAGCCAGCGACCGAAGATGGCAACCGCCGCCGTCCCCATTCCCCCAAGTACGGCCCCCAGCAAGCTCAGCTTGATCAGCATCTGCCACATGGCTCGCCACTGCTCTGCAACCAGGTACTTGGAGATGCGTGGCAGGACAGCGGTATGGACGGCGTTGATCACCAGCGTTACTGCAACGATCAACGAGGATACAGCGGAAAAAATCCCCAGTTCCCGATCGCCCATGTAATCCTCAATGCAAAGTCGAGGCAGGTTCTGCTCCAGAGATGACTGGCAGGCGAGGATTCCTGTAGGGAACACAATGATCAAAAGTTGCCAGACTTCTCTCAAGCGAATTCGTGGCAACGCCGAGGAATTTCCCTGATCCTGGCGCAACCGGGCGGCAATGGGCCAGTCATAGAAAACAAGGATTGCACACCACATCGCAGCCAGTACGGTCGTCGCCAGCAGTAGTGACTGGAATGCATAAAGGCCGAGTGCCAAAGTGATCACAGACAGCCCCCCACGGACCATTTTGGCAATCGCCATCTGGTCCAGTCGCTCATGCTGCTGCAGGGTTCCGTGACACAAGTCACTGAGTGCTTCCACACATTTCGCGATCCCCATCACAAAAATCATCAGTGATGTTTCTGTCGGGTAACCGCGCGCGATTGTGATCGCGACGATTACGAGCATCGCGATGGCCAGCGTGGTGGCTCGCAGGTAGAACAGGTTTCCAAACGAATATTGATTGGATTGATCCGTGGCTTGGACGGTTCGCAACTCCAGGCCAAGCAACAAGATCACAGGCGCCGTCAGTGCCATCGCAAGTGAAAACTGGCCAACCATTTCCGGCAATCCCATGCGAGCCACAACCAGCAGCATCAGCCACTGACAAGCCCCGAATACGAAATATCCCAGCAACGTCCACTGAACGTTTGAACGTAACGATCGAACCGCCGGAACAGGGCAGGAAACAGGCAGCGATGAGATTTTGATCGTATTGGACATGACTGCTAATGCGAGATTGTTTCGTCCCAACAGGCCGATCCGTTGGAATGATCGGTGGTAGCAATATCAGAATCCGGTTCCCGGTCAATCCCATTCGCCGTAATCGGACGCAGCAACAACGCGCGTTCCGTGTCGTCCAGGCCCTCCAGTGCAGTGCACGGAAGGCAGAAAAAAATGCAGGGAAACAGATCGAATCAAAGTGTTTTCACATCAGTTGCGACTTGCGCGAGAATAGGCCAGACTGGGCGGCTGGTGGTTCTTGAGTCCCTGCTCAGGCTTCGGCATTTATGACGGTGCTCGGGCGTCGAGGGACTTCACAGTAAGCGGAAAATTTTCGATGCGAATTCTGGTGGGATGGGACAATCCTGAGCAGGCAGATCTGCTCGGAATGTATTTGGGAATTGGCGACCACGAGGTGACCGTCACCTTGGGTTGCGAGGAGTTGACAACCAAGCTCAATTCTTCTGATCCGTGGGATGTTCTGTTTCTTTCGATCACTCTGCCTGATGTCGAGACGGGATTCGAGACATTCAAGACGATCAAGCGGAACTGGCCCGACCTGCCAATCGTCGGTGCCTGTCAAACCGGGGATGTCTATCGAGTTGTCCGATTTATGACCAATGGCATGAGTGCCTATGCCATCCGCGATGAGCAAGGTGACTACATGTTCATGCTGCTCGCCGTTCTGGAAAGTGCCGTTGAGGCAGTCCGGGCGATGCGAGACCAGCAGGTTGCTGAAAAACTTCGTGAAGAAGTCCAATCAGTTCGTAAGCTTCAGGAATCGATGATCCCTGCCCACATCGACGCGCCTCAGGGGTGTACGATCGTCGCTCGCTATGAACCCTCACAGATCCGAGTCGCTGGCGGGCGCGTTGTCACTATGGCCGGTGGTGATTACTACGATGTTTTCACGCTCGGCGACAATCACATCGTTCTGCTGGTCGGCGATGCGTCTGGGCACGGAATGAAGGCTGCCATGTCGATCATGGTGATGCACACTCTGGTGAGAATGATCAGGACCCAACGCTACAAGAATACTGCGGCATTCGTCGCTGAAATCAACAACCAGCTCTGCCAGCATTCCGTTGTGAATGAAGAGGGGGGATTCATCACGCTCTGTTACGGGCTTTTGCAACTCGACACAAATGAATTGCAATGGACATCGGCGGGCCATCCCATTCCGCTCGTTCAGAACCTGGTCACAGGTGAAATACGAGCCTTGGAAGTGGACTCCGCTGCCGGATTGCCGCTGGCAATCTATCCCGACATCGAATACGACACGTTTACGCACAAGTTGCCCGACAAATACCGCCTGCTGTTCTACACAGATGGATTGCAGGAGGCATTTCCGGAACACAAACCGACCAAGACGGGTGAATTCGGTGTTGATGGCATCACGCAGACGATGCAGTCACGCCTGGGAGTACCCGTCCAAGAGGCGTTGCAATCGCTGTTTGATGATTCAGAAGCCTATACCGAAGGGTCTGGCCGACATGACGATACTTCCGTCGTCTTGTTAGAACGTGATCTGGCTTTCGTCCCGGTTTAATCGCTTTACCGCCGGTGCAGCAGTTTCTGAAATTCGGACCATGGCCTTGAGTTTGCGACATCATTCCGGGTCAGTCCGGCCCGGCGTGCCTGTCCCACACCGTACACCAGCGATTCGAACCCATTCGTCGAATGCGAATCGGTATCGATCACAATCTGGATTCCCAGGGCCTTTGCAGCCGCGGCCTGAATGTCATCCAAGTCCAGGCGTGTCGGGCTGGCGTTGATCTCCAGCATTACCCCATGATCGGCGGCCGCTTTTAAGAAAGTCGAATAGTCGATGTCAGCTGCAGGACGGCTTCCGATCAAGCGTCCAGAAGGATGCCCAATCACGTCCACGTGTGGGTTCGAAATGGCATTCAGCAGCCGTTGCATGATCTGTTCACGCGGCTGTTTCAGGCCATAGTGCAAGACGGCGATCACCCAGTCCGCTTCACTCAGTACTTCATCATCCAGGTCCATTGTCGCATCTTCCAGGATGTCGCATTCGATCCCGCGCAGGATCTCGATCCCGGAAATCTTGCCGCGTGCCTGTTCGATGTCATGCCAGTGCTGTCTCAGCCGAGTCGCATCCAGGCCATTGGCCATGCTCACACGTTTCGAGTGATCCGTGATGGCAATATATTTCAGGCCACGGGCTTTCGCGGCTTCGGCCATTTCGAGGATCGTCGCGGCGCCGTCGGTGGCTGTCGTATGCATATGCAGGTCGCCCTGAATATCTGCCACCTCGATCAGTTCTGGCAGTTTACCGTTTTCCGCCAGTTCAATTTCACCCCGATTCTCACGCAGTTCTGGCGGAATCCACGGGAGGTCGACAGCGGCGTAAACCTCTTCTTCCGTTCGTCCTGCTACGTAGTCTTCACCGCGGTAAACACCGTACTCGTTCACCTTCAGGCCTCGTTCCTGAGCCCTGCGTCGGATCACGATGTTGTGCTCCTTGGAACCTGTGAAGTACTGCATCGCGGCACCATACGATTCGGCAGCGACCACTCGCAAATCCATCTCAATCCGGCTGCGCAATCTGACTCGCTGCTTGGTTTCACCCCGTGCGAGCACCTTTTCAACGAGAGGATGCGCAGCCAGGCGATCCATTACTTCCGCGGAATTGGATGAAATCGCCAAGACATCCAAATCACCACATGTCTCTTTACGTCGCCGACAACTCCCCGCGATCGAGACCTGTGTGACAGACGCGAGTTGTCGCAGATCGGACACGATCTCTTCGGCCGACGCACTGGCGATCGAAATCAGAACGCGCTGGCCGGCTTCCTCCACATGCTGAATCCCCTCTAGGATCGTTTGCGCGGTCTTCTTGCCAAATCCTTTGAGTTCAGCGACTCGGCCGGATTCACATGCGACCTTCAAATCCGCCAGCGTCGTGACACCGAGTTCATGAAACAGTGCCGCAACCTTCTTCGGCCCCAAACCTGGAATCCGCAGCATTTCCGAGACGCCGATGGGAATTTGCGTTCGCAGTTCATCGAGTTGCTGCAATGTCCCTGTTTTCACGATCGCTTCGATTTTTGTCGCGAGGTCCTTCCCGATCCCCTCCAGATCGGTCAGGCTGCGGTCGGTCGACGCGATGATCGCTTCAGCTGATTCAGAGAGGTTTTCCAGCGTTCGGGCCGCGTTCCGGTAAGCACGCACGCGGAAAGCATTTGCCCCCTGAATCTCGAGCAGGTCGGCGAGTTCTTCAAACAGGGCAGCAATTTGTTGATTCTGCATTTTCAAATCTTCCGTAAGCGGTGGCCACACAACTCAAGATATCAGGTGCAGCCAAGGCTAAAGCGATGTCGTGTCGGACGAGCGTGGATGATCCACCAATTGGCCACTGTGTAATTGCCCATTGATGGCCCGGTCTCGCCAGGGAGCGGGAGCATCGAAGCAAGCAGGGTCCAGAGACATTTCTGTCAGCAGGACTGCTGACTGGTGGGCGGGTAATCTGCCGACGACTTCGCCATCGGGTTGAACAGTGAAGCTTCCCCAGCATGAAGGTCGAGTCGTGCTGTTATTGGCGCTCACCCAGAAGTGGTTTTCTGCGGCCCGGCACTGCATCGTAGCCGGTACAATCGTCTTCCAGATGTTGTACTTCGGATCGACGGCAACAGTCTTTCGTGCATTGTGGAATGACTGAAACATCACATTGACTCCCTGCTGATGATACGCACGGTATAACTCGGGAAATCGATAGTCGTAACAGATCGCCACACCACAGGTGATCCCGTTCACCTTGAAGATCACGTTGCGGTTGCCGGGGGTGTAGTGGCACAGGTCCAGCGTTGGCTGCTTTCCTGTTCCACCGGTGCAGAATCGCTTGTCGTATCGGTCGTAAATCTGGCCTTTGGGATTGACGATATACACGCAATTGTGAGGCTTGTGGTGATCGTCGAGGCGATGAGTCGAGCCAATCAGCACCCAGAGTTTGTACTGTCGTGCGGCCGCCATGACGTCTTGCGTTGCCGAAGTTAATTCTTCCCAGTTCAAATCGGCGATTCCGGGAATATCGACCCCCGCGTATCCCGACAGGGCACACTCCGAGAAGTGAACCACATCGGCCTGCTGCTCTGCTGCTTGAGCAACCTGCTTCAACATCCACTTGCGGTTGTGCTCAATCTGGCCTTCGACCGAGAACTGACAGGTGGCAACTCGAATTGACTTCATCGTAAAGATTCCCGATTTCCCGATATTCCGTGTTCGTCGGCCGCAAATCGCGCAAACATTACTTCGGTTCGACGAGCAACGATAACACGGCCGACGCATATACCCGATGGCCAAAATCGCTCGGGTGATTCACACCGTTACCGGTCAGATCACAATCACGTTTGCGCTTCAACATCTCCGTCCAGAGCGACGTCAGATCGGCCATGACCACACCGTCACCGCAGAGTGACGCCAGCGCCTCGCGGTATTTTGGGAACATTTCACGTGGTGTGTGTTGCCACTGGTCATTGCCAAGCATCGTGGCCACCAGGATGATCTCGGCCTGAGGGCGGGCCCCCTTGATCTGCGTGATCATCTTCTGAATCCCCTCCCGATAGCCTTCAGGGTTGCGACGCCCGACATCATTCATGCCGTACGCAATAAGAACCAGATCCGGATCATGTGCGAGAAGTTTATCAAGATCCGCCAGCCCGTTTGGGACACCCCAGCCCCCCACGGCGCGATTGAACAGATCGACCTCACCACCATAGGTGGCCCGCAATTGTTCGGCGATCAGTTCCGGGTAGATCGGCATGAAGGGTGATGCCCCCGTCAGCCCGGACGCATTCAACCCGAACGTAATGCTGTCGCCACTGACTCCAATCGTCAGCTTCTGCTTCGACTTCAGACGCGCCAATGTTTTCGGCAGTTTTGCTGCGTCGAATCGAGGGACCTCGCCAGGCCAGTCCGACGATTTGCGAGTATACGTTACTTCAATCTGCTGATCGTGAAACCAGTGTCCATTGTTAAACAGGATGAAGGTTTCGGGGTCTCCCAGCTTATGTGGCAATGATTCCGGGCCAGCCGCCGCCTTGCCAGCCCATTGTGGCAGTTTCCCCTTCGGCGGGAACAGATCGACACTGCCGAGCATCGGCATGCGGGATTTTTCTGTACGCACAAGCTGCGTTCCATCGGGGCTGAGTGTGAAATCTGTGCCCGGCTGAAATTGAGTCCGGCTGTCGGCCGAGTGAACTGCCAAGATCTTGTCGACAGGGAACAGGAGCTTTCCTGTTGCGGCTTCATCATTTCCCTCGCGAACACACAAGACGCTTTCGCGATAGACAGTGGCGGAACGCCAGAAAGGCTCCAGCAAGTGCAAGCCGGGCAATTGTTCTCGATTCACCATCTCGACCGGCTTCAGATGAACGACACGAACGTCCATCACCGCGACCCCTTCCTTCTTCTGCGGCTTGATGGTCAAGGTGTAGCGTCCCGGTTTATCGAAGGTGATCACACCCAGATCCTGCGGAACGAATTGCTGGAAGCCGCCCGTAGCGGGGACCGTCAGTGGCAATGTTTGCCCGGCAACCTCGAAGTGGACCAGGCTTCCGCCGTTCGTCCCGCACCCGACATGCGGAATCAGGTGATACTTGCCGGGACGAGTCAGCGTGAATTCAAAGCTGGCCCAGTCCTCTTGCCGGACCCAGAAGCCCAGCGTGTCTTTGTTGGGAAGTGGCTCGTAGCGCAACGTGATCCCGTTGACATCTGCAGTACTCGAATGCATCGTGACGGTTCCATCGGCCTTTTGCAGATTCGGAGCATAGTTGGGATTTGGAACTGGCATTTTCGCCCCAACCGATTCTCGCCAGGCAGAAAGCTTGGCGTGCAGGTCCTTGGCAATGTCGGCATTCTGTTCGATCAGATTGCTGGACTCGCGCATGTCTTTGGCGAGGTTGAACAGTTCCCGACGGCCAGTTTCATAGAACTCGATCAGTTTCCAGTCACCGGCGCGGATGGCTGCCCCTGGCTTGGCCGCAGCGTTGCCGTTGTAGTGCGGGAAATGCCAGTAAATGGCGTCTCGTTCGAGTCTCCCAGTACCATCGAGCACTGGTCGCAGATTGACTCCATCGATCGACGCCATGCTAGCCGTTTTACAGGCCGACACGATCGTCGGAAAGAAATCGATGCTCGAGACAACGGCGTCACTGGTCGTGCCGGGTTTGACGACCCCGGGCCATTTGACGATCAAGGGAACTCGTACCCCTCCGTCGTAGAGGTGACTCTTACCGTCCCGAAGCGGCGAATTGGATGTCGGTGGGATGATCTGCCCGTTTCCATTACACAGGCCCCCATTGTCCGATGTGAAGATGACCAGCGTCTTTTCACTGAGTTTCAGTTCGTCGAGTTTCTTGAGGACTCGTCCCACCGCTTCGTCCATGCTTTCCATCATCGCCGCGTAGATGGGATTAATCTGCGAACCGTTTGGCTGGGTCGGCATCGCACCATACTTCTTCTGCAGTTCCGGTTTGGCCGTCAGTGGCGTGTGGACAGCATAGTGAGGCAGGTACAAGAAGAACGGCGTCTGCTGATGAGCCTCTATGAATTTCTCGGCTTCAGCCGACAGTCGATCGGTCAGGTATTCGTCGGCAGGTGCCTGATCCAATCCGGGGATCGACTTCCCACCTTTGTTAGTGTAGGGGGAAAAATAGCTATAGGGGGAACCAGCCTGATCGCCGGCAACGTTCACGTCAAACCCGTGATCGGTCGGCGCAGACCCGGCCCCACCGAGGTGCCATTTGCCAATCGACGCGGACGCGTACCCTGCCTTCTTGAGGACTTCTGCGATTGTTGTTTCCTCTGCCGGTAATTGCTGATTGACTTTGGGCTGCAATAACCGATGCTCGTTCCGATCAGGATGCCCCGGCAGCCAAGTGGTTATCCCCATCCGCTGGGGATAACGTCCCGTCATGATCGCCGCACGGGTGGGCGAGCAGACTGGACAGGCGGCATATGCCTGAGTGAACCGCATCCCATCCCCCGCCATTCGATCCAGATGAGGAGTCTTGTGAAACTTGCTGCCATAACAACCCAGGTCAGCCCAACCCAGATCATCAATCACAATCAGGACAACATTCGGTCGAGTTTCATCTGCTGAGACGGTCATCGCTTGCGTCACGAGCGATGCCACGCCGCTGACAACGACAAGTAACTTTAGAAAACGGTGAGTTATTCGTTCGAACGAATGGCTCCCCTTGTTTGCAGAAGAATGTCGCTTCGACTCGATCGAATTGCTCGCCCCCATCAACGTATCTCCTGACAGTGATTTGACATCCCCATTCCACCGTTCAGTTGACGGGTCAAGACTTGGAGATTCCGACACTATCAGAACGGTTGAAGAGCGTTCCGTCCATCCAGACGTACGGAGTTCCATTTCGTGTCGAAAACGGACACAGGAATATGGCACGCACAAACGTGCATACTGCTCGATTCCCTTGCGTCTTGAGCCAGACAGGATCAGGATACCGCGATTGGCATTTTTCGTGCATTCGCGATTCACAATTCTGATTGACACCCGTGAGGCCCCACCATGTCCGCGTCGCGCCGTGAGTTTCTGGAAACCTTGTCACTGGGATCTGTTGCCGGTTTGAGCTTGGGGATGATGGGCTGCGGTCCGGCTGCGGTGAAGGCCGAAGGGGCACCACTCAAGGCTGCGTTCTCCAATGCAGGCTTGCAAAGTACCTGGTGCGAACTTGGTAAGCGGACAGCGGAGCTTTGGGGCAAGATGTTGAATGTCGACATCACCTGGCTGGATGGCGAATTTGACCCCGAAAAACAACGCAACAAGATCGAAGCAATCGTTGATCGTGACTGGGACTTCTGCTGCTTCCAGGCAGTACAGATGGATTCACTGGCAGAACCAACGCGACGCTTGAAGAAACGCGGCATCCCGGTGATCTCGATGGATACGCTGCTGGTTGAGATGGACAAGATGCGCGACACCGGTGTCTGGACCGAAGTCACTCCAGATCACGTCAACATGGCCGAGATGGCAGTCGGCTACCTGATGCAGAAGATTGACGGCAAGGGCAAAGTGATCCATATCGGGGGACTCGATGGCCACAGCGGTGCCCAGGGGCGACGTCAGGGGTTCGAAAACATCGTCAAGAAATTCCCGGACGTCGAAGTGGTGGGTGGTGGGGTTCGCTGGTGTGACTGGAAAAAGGAAAAGGCCCGCAACACGTTTGAATCGCTGCTGCAGCAGGAAACAACCCCGATTGCGGGGGCGTTCTTCCACAGTGACGATATGGCACTCGCTTCCGTTCCGGCACTGAAGGGGACGATCCACGAAAAGATGCTGGTCGCTGCCGTCGATGGGCAGAAGGAAGGACTCGACGCGGTCAAGAACGGAGTCCTGGCAGCAACATCGGTCAACCCTGTCTGCCGCATCCATCGAACGGCACTTTTCCTGGGCCAGTTCTTTGCTCGCAATAAAGAGAAGATCGAACAGGCTCCGATGGAAATCATCACCCCAGGGCCACTGGTGACGCTCGATAACCCAAGAGTCCTCGAAGCGATGTACTACATGGCCGATCCTGCACACTGCATCATCTGACTTTCAGGAATTGCAAAGATGACCAATCGACGTGACTGGCTGACATCTGTCGGGGCGTTCGCGGCCGGAGGACTGGCCGCAGCAGGATTCGGACCGGGGATGAACGAAGCGCTTGGTGTCGAAGATTCGAAAAATCCCGCAGCCAATGTCACCGACCGGACCACGACCATCAAGATCACCAAGCTGACGGCCACTCCGGTCATGCGCAAGGTGTTTCTGAAGATGGAGACCAATCACGGTGTCACCGGCTGGGGTGAGATCGATCAACTCGAACCCTATGTCGCCACAGCGTTGGTCAAATCGCTGTATGAACTGCTGGATGGTGAGAATCCTACACGGATCGAACACCTGTGGCAGAAGATCTACCGTTCGCATCGTGATATGCGTGGCGGACCGTTCATGACTCATACGCTGGCCGGGATCGACATGGCCCTGTGGGACATTACCGGCAAACTGTGGGGTGTTCCCGTCTATCGGTTACTGGGGGGACCAACTCGCGACAAGTTGCGGTTCTACCCGACCCCGAATGCCACCAAGGTCGGCGCTGGACCGCAGCCATTTTCGGGAACTCCGCAACAGATCGAAGGGTTTGTGACGTCGATCGAGAATGCTCGCAAGCAGGTCGGCCCCGACGGGATCGTGATGTTTGACGCTCATTGTGCGCTGCCACCCCCGTTTCTGATCCAATTGGCTGCCGCGATCAAACCGTATGACCTGCTGTACATTGAAGAGCCTGCCGTTCCTGGCAATATCGAAGTCTTCAAGCGACTGAAGCAGCACATCAATATCCCGCTGGCTGTGGGAGAGCAGGCTCGGACTATCTGGGAAGTGATTCCCTATCTTCAGGAGGGTTGTGCTGACATCCTGCAGGTCGACTGTGCTCACACGGGCGGGATCACGCAGCTTCGCAAAATTGCAATCCTGGGCGAAGCCTATCACGTCCCAATCGCGCCACACTGCGTCACGACGGACCTGGGCGCAACCGCCAGCCTGCACTGCAGCGCCGCAGTCCCCTTCTTCCTGATTCACGAATACTACCCCAGCATTACGCCACCGGGACTGGTCACTAAGAACTGGTCAATCGACAAAGATGGCTATGCATCGTTGCCGCAGGGCGTCGGCCTTTGTTGCGAAGTCAACGAAGCGAAGCTGGAAGAACTCGCCAAAAACCCAGCCAAGCCAGAATGGCCCACCCGAGGGCGTTTGCCGGATGGGTCGATTGCGGATTATTGACAGGATCGCTTGGTAAACGAGATCGTCGGCCGGGTGGCGGGGGGGCGCATCGGCTTTGCGAAAGCCCCCGAATGTCCGTCGGGTGGCCGGGGCTGGACTGAGGCCTTGCGAAGGAAGCCCCGGGGCTTCACGGAGACGCTGCAGGCCTGGAACTTAGTTGCAAGTCGACTGGCGACTATCACGTCAGCCGTTTCGGCGATGTCGTAATCGTCGGCAACTCGTGGGCCTTCAGCCCAAAAAGAATGACAAGCGTCGACAAGGTTTACGCCGCAGCTTTGCTGCGAACGACGCTTTCGAACATCTCTGCGACTTTCTGGGCATTGTCGACGATCCGCAATCGTGATGCCGTTTCCCAGCAGGCCTCAAACATGACTTGCTTGCGGGCATCTGGCAGGCTCAGGTGATGATCCATTCGTTCTGCCAGGTCATCAATCGCCCAGGCATCGGGAATCAGGTAGCCGTTCGCCTCTTCGCGGATGATTTCAGCGCCGCCAGCTGTTGCCGTGGTAATCACCGGGGTACCGCACGCCATGGCCTCCAGATTGACGTTCGGGAAGGGTTCGTAGATTGTCGGTAGGACAAACAGGTCGGCGGCCCCGTAGAATCGCTGGATTGCCGACTGACGACCGGCAAATGTGACTCGACGCTCAATCCCGAGTGACTTTGCTCGGCGTTCAAAGCTGCCGACCGAGCCCTGACCGACGACAATCAGTCGCGTTTCTCGATTTTTCATCCGAGCCATGGCATCCAGTACCGAATCCAGCCCCTTGCCGCGAAAATCCATGGAAGCAAACACCAGCAATGGATCATCGCGGCCGATCTTCCATTCCTCGCGCAGTACGTCGCGATCGGCACGAACGCCTGGATGAAAGATGTTGGTATCGACGCCATTGATGATCTGGCAGATCCGTGATTCATCAACGCCAAAGTATTCCCGCAACAGGCGAGCATCGAGTTGTGATTGTACGATCACCTTGCGCACACCTGCTGGACCGAAGATCTTTCGTTCCAGGTCGAACACCAGGCGATGCCGCGGATTCATGTGCTGCAGCCACCGCGTCACCGGGTTGCGGTAGTACATGTTGACCCAGTGAATCTGTAATCGTTCCGTCAGGCGAAACGTATCCAGACCGTCAACTCGTGACAGACCGTGAACGATATCAAAATCGTGCTTTCGCAGAACGTGTCCGGTATTCACGAAGAACGACTTGTTCTTGGTCCAGGAGTTCAGCTTGAGGACTGGCACCGGCAGGAAATCGACTTCGTCTTTCAGTTCATCGTCAATGGCTTCGCCGACAATCGTTACGCGATGCCCCAGCTTCTGCAATCCGCGGAACAAGTTGACGCAGTACCGCTCGGCTCCACCTTTCTTCAGCGAACATTGGCGACGAACAATGGCGATATGCATTTTGTCACGATTGACGAAGTAGGGAAAAACGTTCAGGCGACGCGTACTTGCTGAGGGCTCAATTGTCGCTGCACCGCTTCAAAAACCGTATCTACCGAAAGATCGCGCATGCAGCGATGATGTTTCAGCGGACATTCGCGCTGCTGGCAGGGGCCACAGTCGAGTTTCAGTTGCAGGTGCTCGGCCTTGGCGTACTGCGTTTCACTCCAGGCGATGTGAGTCGGCCCGTACAGGGTCACCACGGGGACCCCAAACGCGGCAGCAAAATGCCGTGGCCCTGAATCGGTAGTAACCAGCAGTTCCGCGCCACGAATCGCAGCCTTTGTCAGACCAATACTCAGCTTGGCATCGGCCAGGCTGACCACTGCGGGATTGTCGGCAGCCGATGCAATCCAGCGAGCGTCTTCACGTTCGGAGGGGCCACAAACGATCAGGACTCCGTGACCCAATTCTTCGACAATACGGCATGCCAAATCGGCGAAATATTCCTTCGGCCAGTTCTTCGCCCCACCAAACGCACCGCCTGTATTGACGCAGACGTAACTACGCCGCAACCAGCGCAAGGCTGACTTGTTGGTCGGGGTTTCCACCTGACTCCAGAACTCTTCCAATCGTTCCTCGTCCTTGGGTTGAACCGTCAATTCGATCTGCCGTGAAGATGAGATCTGACAGCCGAGTCGCTCTGCCAGTCGCAGGTATTCGTCCATAACCGGGTTTGGGACTCGACGTGACTTCGGCTCGATTCGGTCTGTCAGCAACCAGCTTCGCAGGTCACGAGCAAACCCGACGCGACGCGGCGCCCCCGACAGCCAGCTCAGCCACGCGGTCCTCAAGGAATTCGTCAGCAGCAGGACGGTGTCAAGACGCTGGGCTCGCAGTGCACGGACGAAGTTCCATCCTTTCTGGGACGTATCGCTGCCACGCGGATTGTAGAACATCGTCCGGTCGAGTAACCCCGTACCTGCCAGCACATCGGCGACATAGGGCCGCATAATTCCGACGATTTCGGCATCCGGGAACTGATCCCGAACCGCTCGCAGCGCCGGCGTCGCCATGGCGACATCCCCGATCCAGTTCGGCAGAAAGACCCCGATTCTCATTCTTGTGGTTCGCAGTATTTCTGGTGGATGTCGAACGATAGGCATGCCGTTAAATTAACAATGCAATGAATCAGGCGGCTCGTCGTTCTGGTAGTGGAATCGGGATGGGAATTGCGATCGACTGTGTTTCAGACTCACGCAATCGTCGGACAATTTCTGTTGTGGAAACTCCAGGGGTCATTCCCATCGCCTTGACGCGTCCACCATATTCCAGCACAACTTCGCGTCCGACGATTTCGTCGTCACGATAGGTTCCCCCTTTGACGAGAACATCGGGCTGAAGTGCTCGCAGAATCGCGTGTGGTGTCTCTTCGCCGAAAACGACGACGTAGTCCACCGATTCCAGACCAGCCAGCATTTCGGCACGGTACTGCTGATCAAAGATCGGGCGGTCCGGGGCTTTGTTGAGTCGGCGGACGCTGTCATCGCTATTGATCGCGACGATCAGGCAATCTCCTTCGCGAGCGGCTTCTTTCAAGTACGAGACGTGACCAACATGCAACAGGTCAAAGCATCCATTCGTCAGGACGACCTTCTGCCCTGCCTTGCGGCGAGCGGAAACGTGTCGAGCCAGTTCTTCAACGGAACAAACCTTACCCTGTGAACGGCGGCTGCCATGCAGCAGATCGGTCAGGATTTCTTTGCGGCTGATCCGGACCACGCCAACTTGTTCGACTTCCAGTCCCCCGGCGACATTGGCCAGGCGGCACAGTCGCGTCGGTTCGATTCCTGCAGCCATCCCCAGGCCGAACATGGCCAGCACCATATCGCCCGCGCCGGTCACATCGTAGACCTCGCGAATCCGTGTTGGCAGGTGCACGGGCTCATCGTTCCCTCGAGCCAGCACGATCCCGTCGCGATCCAGCGTGACGAAGGCCATGTCGAGGCCGAACTTTTCAACGAGCAGGTTTCCTGCTTTGTAAGCGGCATCAATCGACCGGACTTCGATGCCAGTCGCCTTGAATGTCTCAGACCGATTTGGCGTGACACCTGTGGCACCGCGATAAAGGTTGTAGTCACCACCAGCAGCGGGATCGACTATCACCGGCAATCCTGCGGCGCGTGCTGCAGCGATCAGAGGCTGAACGACTTCGCTGGTGCAGACACCCTTGGCATAGTCCGAAATCAACACGGCCTGGAATTCATGCAATCGAGGCAACATCGCGGCCAGCAGTTTCTGGGCAATATCACTGGTGATGGGGTGCCGAACTTCGCGATCGACCCGCAACATCTGATGGGGATGGCGATGCTGAGCTCGTCCCATGAAGCGGACTTTGCACGTGGTCGGACGATCATCGTCGGCGACAAGTGCTGAGCAATCGACTCCAGCCAGGGCCAGTTCGCTCGCGACCATCCGGCCATCGGGATCATTGCCAACGACGCCTGCCAGTGTGACTTCGGCTTCGAGACCGCGCAACATATTCGCGACGTTAGCAGCGCCGCCAAGTCGCGTTTCCTGCTTGTCTTCTCGCAGCAGGATGACGGGCGCTTCCTGGCTGATGCGTTCAGCATCGCCCCAGACATAGCGGTCAAGGATCAGATCCCCCAGGACAAGAATGCGAGGGGTCCCCAGCCGTTCCATTTCATCAATCAATTCGTACGACATCGCGTTCGCCGTCCCTGGCCCGCCGCTGGCGGATGATTCGACTGCTGATTCTGGTCAAATTTCCTATGGGGGAAATCCTTTCCCACCGGCTGGAATGATCGTCGGGGAACGAAGTTAAGTCAATGTGGGTTTCGTGGCAGGTTCCGCCTGGCACACGCTGGCGGGATTGACTCATGAATCCATTCGGCAAATCACGTAAGATACCAGCCTGAAAAGGGTTAGCGGTGTATGGTTGACACGCAACGAAGGTGACGATTTTAGAATCGAAGGATTTCAGCGTGGCTGGCGGCGGCCTTGGGCCACCAGTGTCTCATGCAAGCGGTGGCGGGATTGTCACTCTCACTGAGTTGCTCTGGATATTCACGGAGATAATTAAACTGCGACAACCCGCTGAAACGGGTAAACGTCATCCAGCCACTGGCGGCTCAAGGCTGCCGCCAGTGCCACCCAAGGCGATCAACGGTATTCGTAGCTGAATTCGTGAGAATTCATGAGTTTTCAACCAACTCCGACCTCTCACGAGTTCGGCTACCGGTGTTTCCTCTGCTCAAGATATCGTTACTCGCATTGAGTGCCACCCTTTGGAGCAAATCGTTGCGAGCTAGGCAGCTGACGAGTGGCGACACCTTGCTCTGCCGGTATAATCACCGGCCGTGTTCCGGTTTGGCGATATTGTGCCATCGAGGTGCATTTTGATTCGGCCGGTCGGTTTGTCCGGTTTGCTCGATTGTATTGGAATCTGTTCATGCCCAGTTGCGTTCTCGCCTATTCCGGCGGTCTGGATACCTCGGTCATTCTTGGCTGGCTGCAAGATGAAGGTTATGACGTCCATTGTGTTTATGTCGATCTTGGCCAGCCCTGCGAAGATCGTGAAGCCATTCTGAAAAAAGCTCACACTTGTGGTGCGAAATCGGCTCGGATTGTTGATGTCCAGGAAGAACTCTGCCGCGATTTCGCGTTTCCCGTCATGCAATGGCAGGCCCGGTACGAAGGTGTTTACCTGCTGGGAACGTCGATCGCCCGTCCCCTGATCTCCAAGATTTGCCTGCAGGTGGCTCGCGAAGTCGGTGCCGACGCATATGCTCACGGGGCAACCGGCAAAGGGAACGACCAGTGCCGTTTTCAACTCGCTGCTGAAGCTCTTGAACCCGGCGTGAAAATCATCGCCCCCTGGCGCATTGAAAAGTATCGAGCCTTGTTCCCGGGCCGGACCGAGATGATCGCCTACTGCGCCGAGAAGAACATTCCGGTCAAGGCGTCGGTTTCCAAGCCCTACAGCTCGGATGAAAACTGCCTGCACATCAGCTACGAAGCGGGTGTTTTGGAAGATCCCAAGGTCACTGGGGTCGAAGTTCCAGAATTCGGGATGACGGTCTCCCCACAGCAGGCACCTGACCAGATCGAATATGTCACCATCGGCTTCGAAAAAGGTGTCCCCACAACTCTGAATGGCACAAAAGTGAGTGCTCTGCAGATGGTACTGGGCCTCAATCAGATTGGCGGACGCAATGGTGTCGGCCGGTTGGACATGATCGAAAACCGGTTCGTCGGAATGAAAAGTCGCGGTGTCTACGAGGCTCCAGGCATGACATTGCTGTACGAAGCACACCGGTACATCGAACAACTGACTCTTGATCGCGATCTGCTGCACCTGCGAGACAGGCTGTCTCCGGAAATCGCAGAGATGGTCTACTACGGATTCTGGTACACCGCCAAGATGGATGCTCTGATGGCATTCAACCAGCAGACCCAGTCTGTAGTAACCGGGGAAGTGAAACTTGGCCTGTACAAGGGCAATATCATGGTCTGCAGCCGGACCAGCCCGAACAGCCTGTACGACGACAAGATCGCCAGTATGGAAGCAGGCGGTTCGTATAATCAGACCGATGCGGAAGGGTTCCTCAGAATCATGGGGCTGCCCGGTCGCGTTCAAGGGCGAGTTCGATCTCGTCCATACTGATGAAAAGGACGTAAGGAACTCAGATGATTTCGTGGCGTCCGGTTTGGAAAACTCTGAACCGGACGCCAGCGTGCTGCGGCGGATGTCAGAGTCACGGCGATCTAGTGAATCATTCATTTTCCAGGGATCCGTTCGATGAAGCTTCTTTCCGGGTCCGTGTTGTTGCTGGCGGCAGAGCAGGCGTACGCGCATGTTCAACTCGTGCAATTTCCAAATCACGAGTCAGCTGCCGCGGTTCTGGTTCCCGCCAGTGTGGTCCTGCTGATCCTGGGGACAGTTCTGATGGTTTGGGGTCTGCTGACAGAAACAAAATCAGCCCCTAAGGCCTGAGGTGATCGGCGGGAGTCTGCATGATGAATCAATCTCAGCCGATAACCGCAACAATCGAACGGCTCCTGGCGTTAAATCTGGTCCTTCTGACAGTGGCAGGTGCGTTCGTCTGCTTGCAGCCCGAATGCTTTCCCACCGCGAACCAGCGTCTGGTAAAACAGATTCAATCAGCACTGCAACTTCGACAACCCAAGGTCTATGAGCTGGCACTCGATTACTTGAAAAAGGTCGGGCCCCAGCCGTATGCGATCGCACTCGCGGCCGACTCAGCGGCAATTACGTTTCACAGCGAACAGGCCAACGCGTATTACTCACAACTCCCGGCAGACGGTGGCCGCTGGGAGTTTCACGCCAGGCTGGGACTGGCCCGCAGGTGTTCCGTCGCGGGAGAGCTAACGGAAGAAGAACGCCATCTGCGACGTGCGCTCGAACTGGTCCCGTTTCATCTGGAAGCCATGTCACGATTGGGACATCTGCTGCAACTCTCGGGGCGCACCGCCGAAGCGACACCACTCTTCTTCAATCTGATTCGAATGGGGCGGTGCCGTGGAGATGAGTTAATTGCACTCGCTGCTCCCGAACGTTTCTTTCGTACGGACGAGCGAGTCGAAATTCTGGGACTCGCAGCGAATCCGCCAGATCCACTGGCACAACTGGCGGTTGCTCGCCGTCTGCTGTTTGAAAACCGGACCTCCGAAGCAGAAAGTCTGTTCAGGAAAATTATTGACGTCGCACCGCATCTGGGCGAAGCTCAGGGACGTCTGGGACGCATCATCTTCGACAGGGAAGACCTCGACGAATTCTTTCAGTGGCAGGGAAGTTTACCTGTCGCTGCTCGCAGTCACCCGGAAGTCTGGTTCGTATTGGGAATGCAGGCGCGTCGAACTGGACAACTTGAAGGAGCAGTTCGCTGCTTTCTGGAAACTCTGATGCTGGTCCCGAATCATCTGGGTGCCAACATCCAGATCGTCGGCTGTCTGGAGCAGCTAAAGTATTCGGACCTGGCAAAAGAGTTCGCGAATCGCGGCGATTTGCTCGCAAAGTTGGAAGCGAATTTCAATCGATTGCGGACCGATGTCAATTCAGAACTCATCAGCCTGTGTGTCACTCGCATGGAAGAATTGGGACGCTATTGGGAAGCGGCAGGATGGTCGTATGTGCTGACGCATTTATACGACGCCCCTCAAGCCGCCGCGCGAAAAGATGTTCAGCGATTCTTGAAGCTTGCCAATTGGAGCCCGACACCGATCCTTGAAAACCTCAATCCCGTATCACGATTGCGTCGTAGCGAGTTCGCAGAGCCACGCTTCAGCCCATCGGCGGCCGCAACGAAGTCAAAAGCGAATGCAATTGCCGACAGTACTTCCTGGGATTTTCAGGACGATGCCCGACGAGTCGGAATCGACTTTCAATACTATGAAGGGACGACCGAGGCGACGCGACTGCAACATATTTTCAATGTCGTCGGCGGAGGAATGGCAGCGACCGATTACGATCTGGATGGCTGGTGCGATCTGTATCTGGCCCAGGCCAATAACTGGCGCAACAAGTCGATCCAGCCCGACTATCCCGACCGCCTTTATCGGAATTTGTCGCACGATCAATTTCAGGATGTCACGTCGCTGGCAGGTCTGGGCGACCTCGGATTTACACATGGGGTTGCAGCGGGCGACTTTGATCAGGATGGGTTTCCAGACATCTATCTGGGCAACCTGGGGCCCAATCGCCTTTACCGGAACAATGGAGACGGGACATTCACGGAGGTAACAGATGTCGCCGGGGTCGCTGGAAACGAATGGACAACCAGCAGCACGTTTGCGGATTTCAGCGGCGATGGTCTTCCCGACCTGTATGTCGCGAACTATTCCCTGTTGAACGAGACTGCCGCCAAGGAATGTAAACGAGAAAACGGCGAACTGATGGCATGTACGCCGGATCTGCTCACGGCTGAGTTCCATCGATTCTACTGGAATCAGGGCGATGGTACGTTTCGCGATGTGACAGCACCCGCTGGGATGCGACTTCCTAATGGCCGCGGCCTGGGCCTGGTGACGTGGGACTTCGATGGAAACGGCCGAGTCGGCCTGTTTGTCGGAAACGATACCAGTCCCAACTTTCTGTTCATCCATTCCGGCTCAGATCGCGATGGTGTTCCCACGTTCCGCGAAGAAGGTGTGATCCGTGGAGTTGCCTTTGATACTGATGGAAATGCCCAGGCGTGCATGGGGGTGGCCGCAGGAGATGTCAACGGTGATGGCCGAATCGATATGTACATCACGAATTTTTTTGGCGAATCCGACACGCTGTATTCGCAACTGGACGATGGCTCGTTCGCCGATGCGACGAGGCGATTCGCACTGCGTGACGTCGGGTTCTGGACACTGGGTTTCGGTTGCCAGTTTGTCGATTTTAATGGGGATGGGTGGGAAGACATCGTTGCTACGAACGGACACGTCGATCAACATTCGCGCCGCGGCGACCCGGATCGGACTCCGCCTCAACTGTTTCTGAACCGCCAGGGACAGCGGTTTGATGAAGTTCCACCGGAACGGCTCGGTTCCTACTTCCAGCAGGGATACCTGGGGCGAGGTCTCGCGAAGCTCGACTGGAACCGTGACGGACGCGTTGATTTTGCAGTCTCGCAAATCCACGGGCCATTCACACTGGTGACAAACCGTACTCCATCAGTTGGTGCACCTTTGTTGATTCGCCTCGTCGGCCGAACCGGCGCACGCGATCCTATCGGAGCAACGGTCAAGGTTCGAACGGGGGAGCAGGAGATGATCCGACTGGTGACTGGCGGAGACGGCTATCTGGTCGCAAATGACCGCTTCCTTCACTTCGCAATTCCTGAAACCTCGTCAGAGATTGAATTGGAAGTCCGCTGGCCAGGCGGCAAAGTGCAGCGATGGCAGGGAGTCAGTCCAGGCGGCGAGACCCTGCTGATCGAAGGGCGCGATAGGCCGGTGGTGCTGCGGACATTTGATGCCAGATAGCTCACATGATGCCAGTAGTAACCCACCGCGTCAGCGTGGGAGTCAATGGAACGTGTCCTACCTTCGCCTCGCACACGCTACGGGTTAAACCGGCAGTATAACGCTTTTCAAATTCTCGCAGGGAGAACTCAATGCGAATTCATTCAGCGGCACTGCTCACATTGTTTTTTGCTTGTTCCCCATCAGTTCATTCGGCGGATACAGCTGCGGACTGGTCGAAGCAGCATGTGGACGAACTGCTGACCGTCTACAAGGATTTTCACTCCAATCCCGAATTGTCATTTCGCGAGGAACGCACGGCAGCAAAGCTGGCTGCAGAGTTGAAATCTCTGGGGATTGAAGTCACAACCGGAGTCGGCCAGATGGGGGTTGTCGGACTGCTCAAGAACGGTGACGGTCCCGTGATCATGATTCGTACGGACCTGGATGCACTTCCTGTCGTCGAAGCGACCGGCCTTCCCTTCGCTTCCAAGGTCATCGCGAAAGACCCCAAGGGGAATGACGTAGGTCTGATGCATGCATGTGGTCACGACGTTCACATCACATGCCAGATTGGTGTTGCCCGGTACCTGGCCACGCACAAAGAGAGTTGGCGTGGGACGGCGATGTTCGTCGGTCAACCAGCCGAGGAGGTTGGCAACGGCGCTCAGGCGATGCTGAAAGATGGTTTGTTCACGCGGTTTCCACGTCCAAAATATGCACTGGCGCTGCACGTTGATGCTTCATTGCCGACGGGCCAGGTCGGATACCGCGCCGGGTATATCCTTGCCAACGTCGACAGCGTAGATATCGTCATGAAGGGGAAAGGAGGCCATGGAGCCTTCCCGCACACGACAATTGACCCGATCGTTCAGGCGGCACATTTGATCGTGGATCTGCAGTCACTGATCAGCCGTGAGAATTCCCCCTTCGAACCTGCGGTCATCACTGTCGGTTCGATCCACGGTGGTACCAAGCACAACATCATCAGTGACAGTTGCCGACTGCAACTGACAGTCCGCAGCTATGGTCCTGAGATCCGCGAACGGTTGCTCAGTGGAATCAAACGCAAAGCGAAAGCCGCGGCAATCAGCGCCAATGCTCCAGAACCGATCATCGAATTCTCGGATGCGACTCCTGCGACTCGCAACGACGAAGCTCTGGTGGAACGAGTCGTCCCTGTCTTCAAACGCGTGCTGGGAGACAAGAACGTCATCCCTTCTGAACCTTCCATGGGAGGCGAAGATTTTTCGGAATACGGTCTCGCCGGTGTCCCGATCTTCATGTTCCGGCTCGGATCAGTGAATGCAGAACGACTGGCAGAGATGAAAAAGGATGGCAAGACGCCCCCCTCGCTTCATTCGCCGTTCTATTATCCGGACGCCAAAGAGGCGATTACCACCGGAGTGACAGCCATGGCGGCCGCGCTTGTGGACCTGATGGCAAAATAGTCGACCGCACGAACGATGAAAGGACGCCTCCGCAAACACCGTCGAGGCTCTTTCACATTATTTTGGCCCGGCACCTTGTGGAGCTTCGACGTCGACAATGCGGGCCGTGGGGCGCGACAGGTCAACGAGGATTGGCTGAGGCGATTCAGCCTTGGCCGTATTTCCTGCCACGTCGCGAACCATCACCCGGACGTAGAACTGAGGTGGCGAATTGGCCCCCACTGTCCATTCGAATCCGCCTTGATCGTCCTGCCATCCGCTGACCGGCTCCCAAGGACCCGTTCGCGTTGGCGACGAATAAACCGCGACAGGCTTGCTCGCCAGATGCTCGTCGGCAATACGCCACCGAACCTGCACGCGGTTACTGGATGCACCCAATCCCTGCTGAGCGGACAACAGTTCCACCGTCGGCGGAGTCTGGTCAACAGCGACCACAATCGCAGGGGTTTCGCCGGGCAGCGGAGGATCGTTTGTCAGTCCAACGCCACTTCGAACTCGAATAGCGAATCCGTATTCACCGTCCTGTGGAACTTCCACATCGAATGGACTGCGTCGATCAGGATCGTCACCGTACTTCCACCACTTGCGACCTTGATCCTGTGTGATGAACAGTTCCACGGCACCCACGCCGGAAGGGCCGACATCGTCAATTGTATATCCGACCTGGAATCGCCGCGAGTTGACGATGCGACGATGGGAATTGCGAGGTGCCAATTCAGGTTGAGTTGGATGAGTTGGTGCTGGAATTGTCTTTGTGATGGCTGGTTCCGGGTCTGGACCCCAGCGATCTTTGGTAATATCAGGTCGATTCATGCCATTGCTGTTCACGGTCGAAGCAGGGCCTGAAGGACCACTGAACGGCGTAATGATCGGTCCACGATAATCACTCGGTTCGGCCGATGCCTGGGGAGGAAATGATGGTCGTCCGGGAAGTTGTGCTCCAGGCATGCTGGTGACACGCTTCGGTTCTGTTTCTGGAATCGGCTGAGCCACCGCCGCCTGTTCCTGTCCATCATCCAAACCTGCAATGGGGACTCGTCGCGCTGGTTTAGGTTTTGGAGCGGGGTCACCCACGGCGAAAATCTGGACTTGGGCCTGACCACGTCCCACGTTAGTCGCAGTATCTGTGATCGAACCTCGGACCTTCACTTGACCAGCCTGAGCAACATTCCAGGGGATCTGTCCCGTCGCTTTGGGAGCGACTTCAACGGGTTCCCATTCCTGGC
>CAIWEX010000438.1 GCA_903911795.1 uncultured Schlesneria sp. | reverse complement strand
GAAATCGTGCTCCACGATGTGGGGCACGTTTTCAACGTGCTCGCCCCTCGCGCAGCGCAAACTCACGATCAATGTTTCCGATCCAGAACGGCTGGTTGGGGGCAAGAAAAGGGGCAGAACGGGCAGACCAGTGGCGCTTCGACGCGCCGGCCCACCATCATTTCTCGACATTTGCTTTTGGTGGGCCTGCGCCCGAAGCGAGCTGGTCCCACCCTACGAAATCCGTAAGAAGTTGAACCACGGCGCGGCACGAAAGCCGTCTAGGCCCGTTGTCTGCGGCTTTGTTTCACCACGAAGAACGCGAAGGTCACGAAGGCTGGAGCCTGCCTCATTCTCAGGGTGGCCCGGCTTGCTTCTCTTTAGACTGGGGACCGAAGGCCAAAGCAACCTCAAACCGACATCTGCGAAGATTGAACGCAACTCGTGAATCTGCGTTCGGCTTGAAGTTTCATGTGCTGCGCGACCAGCTTGAAGCGAGCTGAGCCACCCCGTATCAGACGTGATTGTGGGAGTATTCCGTTTTTCAGGTCCGTGGCAATTATGAATGTAATCAACTGGATGAAAACGTGAAACAACCTGCGACCATCAGCCGGAACGCGCTAGCGTCCGGTTTCTCTGTTCAAATGCGTCCTATTTCGGGGGCTTCTGCAAAGCCAGTGCGCCCCCGCCACCCAACCGAGAGACAAAGATGTGGGTAACATTGACTCCAACCTACATTGAAAAAAGGCGATTGCCCTGCAATGACGCCGGGGAGTGAAGTCTGGCGAGTAGCTGTCAGGCACAATGACTGTTATCATCTTTCGCCTATGCGTTCTGAGTCTTGAGATCTCCGATTCGACGGGAGTCTGTGGATGTTATTGCGATTGTGGGCCGGAAGTGCCTTGGCCTGTTTGAACCTCGTGGGAATGGCCATCGCGGCCGAACCGACCTCTTCTCATCCTCGCGTTCCTGGTTTTGAGCGGTTCTATGCCGCCGCACCTGATCCAGACGACGAAGATGCTCCCAAGCTGGACCCGATTACGGGGGGACGGCTGTTGCTCGGGGAACTCAATTGTACTGCCTGCCATGCGGCCACGGGTGACATCAAGAATGTCATCAGCAGCAAGCAGGCACCGATCCTCGACGAAATCGGCAATCGGGCCCGCGTTGACTGGCTGCGAGCTTTCATCAGCAAGCCTCATTCGACAAAGCCGGGCACCACGATGCCCGATCTGATCGCCGGACTCCCTGAGGCCGAACGTGCGGCGACTGTCGAAGCGTTGGTTCACTTCTTGGCATCGACCGGTACAACGACCGACGCTCATCCCGATAAAGCCGGAGCCAAACGCGGCGAAGCCCTGTTCCAGAAATCGGGCTGTGTCGCCTGTCACCAGCCTCTCGATGCCAAGGTCGCGGATATTCCCACCTCGGTCTCTCTCCCTGATCTCGGTAAGAAGTATTCGGTTCCCAGCCTGATGGCGTTTCTGAAAGATCCCGTGAAGGTCCGTCCTTCAGGCCGGATGCCTGCGCTGGGATTGAAGGACGAAGAGTTCCGCGACATCGCCCATTACTTTGTGACCGATGTTCAATTGGTTTCGAACGTGAAGTTCGCAGTGTATGACGGCAGTTGGAATGACACCCCGGACTTCAGCAAACTGAAACCGACCTCGGAAGGGACGTGCGCGGGGCTCGATCTGACCGTCGCAGGCAAAACGGGGAATTTTGGTGTTCAGTTCAAAGCGTTTTTGAAGATCACCAAGGGAGGAAAATACGACTTCCACCTTGGCTCGGATGACGGCAGCCGCCTGACGATCAATGACAGCGTGGTCATCGATAATGGCGGGGTCCATCCTCATACGGTCAAGTCGAGCTCGAAGATGCTCGAACCTGGTTTCCATCCGATTGTCGTGGATTACTTCCAGGGCGGGGGTGAATGGACCGTCGACCTGGAGATTTCCGGTCCGGGCCTCAACAAGCAACCGGCGAACGGGTTTCTATTTCTCGAAGCCAAAGATCCCGCCCCAACTGCGGTGCGTCCCGGTTTTACCGTTGACGCGTCACTCGCCGAAAAAGGTCGTGGCCTGTTCGCATCGCTCGGCTGCGCTTCCTGCCATCAGATGAAACTGAACAACGAATCGATCACATCGACACTCAAGGCCAAGCCGCTGGGTGATCTCAAGGAAGCAACGGGCTGCCTGGCTGACAACGTTGCGGGCAAGCTGCCACGTTTTGGG
>CAIWEX010000437.1 GCA_903911795.1 uncultured Schlesneria sp. | reverse complement strand
TGTCGGCATCGGCATCGCGGTCAAAGCCGCGTTCCACATCTGGAACGGAGCACCGATCGGATCGTTGTTCACTCCGAATATCGAAATCACCGAACCTGATACCGCAACAACACTGGTTCACGTCAAGAGTTCGGCCGTCTTCAGCACATGGATTGGACTTCGGCGGAAACTACTCTCAATCGATCCAGACCGTTCCGTCATCCTGGACCTGTCAGAAACACGTCTCGTCGACCACACCGTGATGGAAAAGCTGCATCAGCTTCAAATGGACTTCGAACAAAAGCACCGAAAACTTCTCATTCGCGGACTGGATTCTCACACGGGCCTGTCAGATCACCCGCATTCGGCACAGCGAAAAACGGCTGGCTAGTGACGATCCGTGGCGGGTTATCCCTCAAAATGGACTTTTGACACGTAGCCGTCAACGGCAATCAAGGAACGCGGTCCGACCGATACTAAGGCTTTTAACTTCCATAGGCCACTGCCAGGTTCAGGACTTCATCGGCAAGCAGTTCGCACACAACCATAGATGAAAAAGTTTTAGGAGCTTCCATCGAATATCCCGATCGAATGGCAGTCGTTCGAGAACTTCAATAGTCAGGGGAAATTTCCGCACCAGTGCCTACCGGCTCGGCTTTAGCTCAAAGCAGAGCGAGATTCCAATTCTTCTCCTGAATTCAAGAGTCGTGGAATGTTTTCTTGTCTTCGGCACGAGGTCAGTACGCAAACTTAACCGAAGCGAGAATATCCTCGCTCGGTTTCGTCTGAGTTACTCGTTGTCGCCGCCACGAAAGGGCTGGAAAAAGCGGCCACTCCGCAGTCAAAGACTTCGGTCTCAAACGCTTTTGTGAGCACCTTCCAAACGTTAAGAATGTGTCTGCACGTTGCTATTGTTTTTCTGAAAAGTACAATTTAATGTCATGTCGCCTATTGTGTTGTGATGGCAATAACGTTTCCTGGTCGTTTAACATGGAGCGAGACGCCATCGTTTTTGACAGCGGGCGAGCCGTGTCAGTTCGTTGTTTGACCGCAGGGTGGCGTTGAGGCTTCGCAACTTGAGGTTTTCAATTCGCGAAGAATCGGAGTTTGAACATCCACACGGTTTGCCAGGGAGGAATGATGGGATTCGATCTTAATCGAACTGCGTCGAACTCGATCGAACTTTGATACCCCGAAAAATGGGAAAACAATCGCTAAAACCCGATGAATTACAGGGAATGGTCGAAGTCGATCGAACTTTAGCACCAAAATTTCCAGCAACCGGATCGTCTCGGGACGGAAGAGCAGATTTTTGATCAGAAGTTAAGGAAGGTATCGAAGGGAAGAAAATCACCGGAGACCTTCGGTCGGTCATTATTGCAGGGTCGGGAGACCACTCGCACAACGAGAGGCATTTTTTCGTTCTTTCGTGTTCTCGTGATCCTCCTGATGACTTCGCCTTCCGCGAATGAAAGAGGTAAACCAATCACGAAAACACGAAAAAGGGATAACATTTTGAACAGACGGAAATGAAGTGAAGAGGATGATCAAGTTGACCAACTTCAACTCTTCAAAAGCCTGTAAAACACGGGACTTGGCCAATCGTGGTGAATTTGGCCAATACATAGTTGCCCATGCCTTGCCGTCGTTGGCCATCATAGTTGCCCAAACTTTTAGACTTTTTAGAAATTGAAAAGGGCCTGTAAATCGCCAATGTTTCCCAAAATCGTCCATAGTTGCCTAAGGAATGGTAACCGTTCGCGGGCAATGCATGGGGCACTATCAATGTTGCCCAAACGGGGCCGTAGTTGCCTAAAGCTTTGGAACTCAGAAACGACAAAAAGACCTATGAAT
>CAIWEX010000436.1 GCA_903911795.1 uncultured Schlesneria sp. | reverse complement strand
GCTGACCGCTGACAGCTGACCGCTCTAATCTGACCACCAACAAAAATGAATCTGTGAACGCTGTTGTGTTGCCGTGTCCTTACAGTCTCTTTAGAATCCTCCCTCAATCGCTTCCCGACTTTCGGTGGTGTGAGGGATCAGGAGACGGAATTCGTAAGTCCACGGTTTTTTCGGACCAGTTACGATGATCGCGACGTGGTTCCACGCGGGGGCGAGTCCAAAACTGAGATTCTGGTTGTTTCTGAAACGTCGTCCTTCAGGGAGGGGGGTAGTATGCAGAGAACTCGCGTCGCGTTCTTGGCCGCTTCAACGATGGGTTTCTTCAGGCGATTCGTCGCCGGAGTGTTACCATCCGTTGTGGCTCTCACTCTTCTGTTCGCTGGCGCCGCCGTCAGCCACGCCGGTGAAGCAGATCTTGCGATCCCAGATCTGCATCAAGGAACGTTCACCATTGGTGGCGCTGAGATCTCCGGATATACGCTGCTCTTTTACGGTGCGTTCGTCATTACGGGGACACTCGGGATCAGCCTATACCTTCAGGCACAAGTCAAGAAACTGCCTGCTCACAAGTCGATGCTGAATGTCGCCGAAATCATTTTTCAGACTTGTAAAACCTACTTGTTTCAACAAGGAAAATTCCTGCTGATGCTGTTCGCGCTGATCGGCACAGCGATGACGTATTACTTCCTGATCCTCGAACAGAAAAGCGTTGCGACAGTCTTGCAGGTGCTGCTCTTTTCCATCGTCGGGATGGGGGGATCGTACTGGGTGGCGTACTACGGAATTCGAGTCAATACCTACGCCAACGCCCGGACCGCATTCGCCTCATTGCGAGGCAAGCCGTGGGATGTTGTCAACATTCCCCTGCAGGCGGGGATGTCGATTGGCTTGTTCCTGATTTCGCTGGAACTGGTCATGATGGTCGTGATCCTGCTGTTTGTGCCGCGCGACATTGTGGGAATCTGTTTTCTGGGTTTCGCGATTGGTGAATCGCTCGGAGCATCGGCCCTGCGAATTGCCGGGGGGATTTTCACCAAAATCGCCGACATTGGCTCGGATTTGATGAAGATCGTTTTCAATGTTAAAGAAGATGATCCGCGAAATCCGGGTGTGATTGCCGACTGTACTGGCGACAATGCTGGCGATTCGGTTGGTCCGACGGCTGACGGATTCGAAACCTACGGCGTAACCGGGGTCGCACTGATCAGCTTCATCACGCTGGCTGTGACAGAAAAAACGGCGGGGGCGAACTACACGGATATTCAGGCGAAACTGATCGTCTGGATCTTCGCGATGCGATTCCTGATGGACTTGATGTCTGGCGTCTCCTACTTCATCAATCAGGCAATTTCCAAGGCGAAGTACGAGGGTTTGAAGGAATTCGACTTCGAAGAACCTTTGACCCGATTGATCTGGATCGCATCGATCCTGTGTATCACGACTTCGTACGGAATGAGCTGGCTGCTGCTCAGCAATCTGACCGTCGCCGGAACGGCTCAACCGCAACTCTGGTGGCAACTCGCCACCATCATCAGCCTGGGAACATTAGCGGCCGTGTTGATTCCAGAATTCACCAAGGTCTTTACGAGTTCTCATTCACTGCACGTGAAAGAAATTGTGACCGCTTCCCGCGAAGGGGGGGCCTCGCTGACAATCCTGTCCGGGCTGGTGGCAGGTAATTTCAGTGCATTCTGGATGGGGATGCTGATTGCGGCTCTGATGGGTGGAGCCTACTTTGTCAGCATGATGGGACTCGGCACGATCATGGGGGCTCACGCCTCGATCTTTGCGTTTGGGCTGGTTGCCTTCGGATTCCTTTGTATGGGCCCCGTGACAATCGCAGTCGACAGCTATGGTCCTGTAACTGATAACGCTCAGTCGGTCTTCGAACTTGCTCAAACCGAGCACATCAAGGGGATCCACGAAGAAATCGAGCGAGACTTCGGATTCAAGCCCGACTTCGAACTCGGCAAGCACTATCTGGAAGCGAACGACTCGGCCGGGAACACGTTCAAGGCCACCGCGAAACCCGTGTTGATCGGCACAGCAGTCGTCGGTGCTACGACAATGATTTTCTCGATCATCCTGTTGCTGGAAAAAGCAGGAATGCTGCATCTGAGCCTGACAGACGCACCTGTGCTGCTCGGATTTATTTGCGGTGGCTCGGTAATCTTCTGGTTCTCGGGAGCATCCATGCAGGCCGTGACGACCGGTGCCTACCGTGCTGTCGAATACATCAAGCAGAACATGAACCTCGACAAGACCGAAGCGGATATCGAAGACTCCAAGACCGTCGTTCGCATCTGTACTGAGTACGCACAGGCCGGGATGTGGAATATCTTCGTCGCTCTGATGACGATTACGCTGGCGTTCGCGTTCTTCGATCCCAACTTCTTCGTCGCCTATCTGATTTCGATTGCCGTCTTCGGACTGTTCCAGGCAATCTATATGGCGAACGCGGGGGGGGCCTGGGACAATGCCAAGAAGCTTGTAGAAGTCGATTTGCGCGAGAAAGGGACACCTTTGCACGCCGCGACCGTGATTGGAGATACCGTTGGCGATCCCTTTAAGGACACGACCTCAGTCGCTCTCAATCCGATCATCAAGTTTTCGACATTGTTCGGATTGCTGGCAGTCGAAATCGCAGTGAAGATCAAGGAAGCGGCTCATGCCGGTAAGGGAACCGACTACACTGCGTATGTCGGAGTGGTCATGCTGGCTGTCGCGCTGGTGTTTGTCTGGCGTTCGTTCTACTCCATGCGAATCCCGGAACGGCAGGCCGCGAAATAGGGACGTCAGGCATTCAATGAATGCGGATTGCGTCACGTCATCGAAACTTCCGAGGTCTCTTCAGGTCTCGGAAGTTTTTCATTGAATCCACAGTTTCGGGTTGGTTCTGGCCCGGTCGACAGATTGGTTCGGAATGCGTAAAGCACGTGCCAACAGGAACTTCGCTGTGTCCAGCAGCGTTTCCGAAGTGACGGATTCCGAAATCTGAAGCACGAGATGGCTTGCTGGAAGGCAAGGGATCAGCGATAAGTTCTTACCCGTCAGAGGTCGCCTGCGGAGGCGTTTGGATCATACTGGAGAGGGAGCTCACAATGACCGGCAACGACGATTTTCGACTGGAATGGCACGGCAACACAGTGGTGATCACACCTGCGGCCAATGTTGAGCAAATGCCCTGGGACGTGATTGAGCAGGCCGCCGAAATCGTGATGGCCCCACTCAAAGCACAATCCTCACCGATGGCAGTATTTGATCTGAGTGAAGTCAAGTTTTTTGGTTCTGCGTTCCTGGCCCTGCTGCTGCGATGTCACACTGCCGTCAAAAGCAAAGGTGGCGAACTCGTCTTGTGCGGCCCCAGCAAGATGGCTCGGGAACTGTTGAAACTGACCGCCCTCGACACGCTCTGGGCCATTTACGCAACCAAACCCGAAGCGATCGCCGCTGTCGACTCGTAAACCCGCTAGCAAGCGCTTGCTGGCATCGCGGTC
>CAIWEX010000435.1 GCA_903911795.1 uncultured Schlesneria sp. | reverse complement strand
CCTCGACGAGAAAGTCAGACTACCGCCTCAACGAAAAAAGTTGCCAAATCCAAGGCGGAGCGTGATCCATCGGTGCCGTTGAGCAAGAATGTCCATCTGCTCAAATGGGTCGAAAAGATGGCTCGACTGACCCAACCCGACAAGATTCATTGGGTTGACGGTTCGGTTGCCGAGTATGAGGCTCTCTGCTCGCTGATGGTGGCCAACGGCACTTTTATCAAGTTGGACCAGAAGAAATGGCCAGGTTGTTTTTTGGCGCGATCGGATTCCAGCGATGTCGCTCGCGTTGAAGATCGAACATTCATCTGTTCTCTCTCTAAACAGGCGGCCGGCCCGACGAACAACTGGGTGAATCCGTTCGAAATGCGCAAGAAGCTGCGAGGTCTCTTTTCTGGCAGCATGCGTGGACGAACCATGTATGTGCTGCCGTTCAGCATGGGACCGATCGGCTCACCGATGGCGCAGATCGGCGTCCAGCTCACGGATTCCCCGTATGTCGTCGTCAACATGCGGATCATGGCTCGCATCGGCCAACCGGTCTTTGAACTGATCGACGAAGGTTCCATTCGCGTCGTTCCGTGCATGCATACTGTGGGGGCACCACTTGAGGAATCTCAGCAAGATGTTCCCTGGCCGTGTAATAAGGAAAAATACATCGTCCACTTCCCGGAAACGCGAGAGATCTGGTCTTATGGATCGGGCTACGGTGGTAACGCATTGCTCGGCAAGAAGTGTTTTGCGCTGCGAATTGCTTCGGCCATGGCGCGTGATGATGGCTGGATGGCCGAGCACATGTTGATCCTGGGGGTTGAAGATCCCGAAGGACGCAAGACCTATGTCGCCGCGGCTTTTCCCAGTGCCTGTGGGAAAACGAACTTTGCAATGTTGATCCCACCTCCGCATTTTCAAAAGGAGGGCTGGAAAGTCTGGACGGTTGGCGACGATATCGCCTGGATCAAGCCGGATGCGAATGGTCGACTGCGCGCGATCAACCCCGAAGCGGGGTTCTTCGGAGTCGCGCCTGGCACCAGTGCGAAAACAAATCCCAACGCAATGAAGACCTTGTCCAAGAACACCATCTTCACCAATACCGCACTGACGGACGATGGCGGGGTCTGGTGGGAAGGGATGACCGACGAGCCGCCAGCGCATCTCATCGACTGGCAGGGAAAAGATTGGACACCGCAGATTGCCAAGGAAACGGGTGCCAAGGCGGCACATCCGAATGCCCGCTTTACTGCTCCCGCAAAACAGTGCCCCACGATCGACAAAGACTGGGAACGGCCTGATGGTGTTCCCATTCATGCCATCGTGTTTGGCGGTCGCCGGGCCACAACATTGCCACTCGTCTTCCAGGCCTTTAACTGGTCAAGCGGTGTCTATATCGGGGCCACGATGGGATCGGAAATGACAGCCGCCGCTGCCGGTACGATTGGAAAAGTGCGACGCGACCCGATGGCAATGCTTCCCTTTTGTGGCTACCACATGGGCGATTACTTCCGCCACTGGATCAACATGCAGCGGACGCTCACTGAGACTCCACGTGTTTTTCACGTCAATTGGTTCCGCAAGGACGCCAACGGCAAGTTTCTGTGGCCTGGGTTCTCGGAGAACATGCGAGTTCTAAAGTGGATCGTTGATCGCGTCCGCGCCGGTGGCCGGGCGAAAGAGACACCGATTGGCTGGGTCCCCAGTTACAAGGACATTGACTGGAAAGGTCTGGAATTCTCTGAACAGCACTTTGAAGAGTTGCAGAAGTTTGATCGCAATGCGTGGCGGACCGAAGTCCTCGGGCACGAGGAACTGTTTATCGATCTGCATTCGGCCTTGCCAAAGGAATTGATTTTCGAACGCGAACTTCTGCTGTGTCGAATGTCATAAACGGATTGGTATCTACACATCGCGGACGGCAATTTTCAATAGTTTCCGCCACGATTTGCGGCCCAAATGGGCCAGCAGTTCACCCAGCCAGGGCCCTGGAAATCGAT
>CAIWEX010000434.1 GCA_903911795.1 uncultured Schlesneria sp. | reverse complement strand
TGACATCAGCGTTTATTAGCGTTCATCAGCGGTCCCCAAAAACCACCGTTTCGCCAGGGGATCAGTCTTGTAGAAATTCAGCATCAAACGAGCGACCTTGGTCCGCCCTGCTTCCGAAGGGTGAGTTCCATCACCCGCCAGATCCTCTCGTGTGTAAACCAGTTGGTCTGACTTTCGCGGTGACGTGCCGTCAGCCCATAAATAGGGCCCCCACAAGAGGAGCGGTGCTTTGACCTCTCCCTGATCGGCAGCATAATTCAAAGCTGCGTTGCCCCGAATCTGGTCCTGAATCAGCCAACGGGCGACAAACGCCGACTCGTATGCAAACGGCTCGGGGTTCAAAGCACTCCCTGCATACCCTGCATAAATGCGACTCGACAAATAGGCAATCCGCAGGTTGGGAAATCGAGTCTTTGCATTCTGAATGACAGCTCGTGTGTCCTGCTCCAACTTTTTGCCATGAACTGAGAGCGCCCCACTCGGCCCCTTATTGGCCAGCTTGATCCAGGCCACTTGAACCTGCCTGGGCGAAACACTGGCGCGGGCGAGTGTCTGCTCCGCGACACTCCATGGCCGCGCATCTGCTGGAGCCCACTCCGCCATCGCCTGCCCACCCTGAGCGCAGTCGACAATCGTTACTTTGGCTGATTTAACAGAATCCGCATCAGCCAGTTGCTTGAACCGTGAAAACTCCTGAGTCGCGTTAGACATGCTGATCGAAACGAAAACAATCCGTCCATTCGCAGCCGGTTCGCCGTTGGCGTCCAGAGGTTGGATCTGGGACAACTCAGCCTGGGCCGCCTTTTCGTGGGCTGCTGGCGGTGTATTCAGTCCATCGCCATACAGGCCGCCATCTTCCCCTTGATAGCGATCTGTGGCACTCATCTCGGTCAACGGGACCAATCCAGTTTTTTCACGCGGGACGGGTGCAGCAGGAGTTCCCGTTCCCTGTCGAGCAGCCATCGCCTTACGCAGATAAACCTCTTCATCCTCGGTCAATTTGCCGCCGTTTTGACGCTTTTGGAACAACTGGCGGGCCCGGTCAAAGTCAGAATTCTGCCGGATAGCTTGGGCGCGTCGCACGTAGGCCTCTTCGTCCGCTGTCAGTTTTTCTCCCTTCTGCCGTTTCTGAAACAGCACCTTCGCACGCTCGAAATCAATCTTTTCTGACGTTGCGGGCTGTTCCTGCTGAGCGCAAACCACGACCGACGTCGCTACGCAGGCCGTCAGGGAAACTCCCAGCCAGGCGATCCATGAAAAAGCCATTTTTTGTTTCATTCGGGAAGCCTGGATCGCTGCAAAAGTCGTTCGATCAACTCAACCGCGATTAAACTAACACCGCGGCTCTTGGATTGTTCCGTCAACGGAGTACACAACGTGTCATTCCAGGAATAATCATTGATTCGCAACCAAAAGAGGTTTGGTCCAGCCGATTTATCGTAAATTTCGTGATTATCGACCGGCAGACTCCGCAGACATCCGACGGAAAACTTCGCCTCTTGGGAACATTCCGCAAATTCGCTCGTTTCCTGCGGTTTACACAACTGGGGAAACCCGGTATATCTGCTCCGCGCCGCAGCCTGACAACGGCGTCCGGCTTGGTATCTGACTCAAGATGGGCAGATACCGTGGTGGAAGATTGATTGATCTGCTACGAAGGAGTGCAGCGTGGCGTCGGTTGAAGAGGTCAAAGAAAAAGTCATCAGCATCGTCAGCGAACAGCTCAACATCCCCAAGGATGACATCAAGCTGGAAAGCGCGTTTATTGCTGATTTGAAGGCCGATTCGCTCGATCTGGTCGAACTCGTCATGGAATTCGAAGACGAATTCGGCGTACAGATTCCAGAAGCGGATCAGGACAAAATCCAAACAGTCGGCAATGCCGTCAATTATATTATGGAGAAGCAGTGACGGATGGCCAGACGCGTCGTCGTGACAGGGATGTCGGTTGTCACTGCGCTCGGGAGTGAAGTCCTGGAGTTCTGGGACAAGTTGTGCGCCGGTAAAAGCGGCGTCAGCCGACTCGAGCGATTCGATTGCTCCGACTTCAAAGTGAATTTTGGAGGCGAAGTTAAAGACTTCCGCCCTGAGGATCATTTTGATGGTAAGGAAGCCAAACGACTCGATCGTTTTTCGCAATTCGCCCTTGCGGGGGCTCAGAAGGCGGTCCGCCAAAGCGGGATCGACTTCAGTGCGGAACCCGATCCATATCGTTGTGGCGTCATTATCGGGAGCGGAATCGGTGGACTGAACGAGATCGAAGAGCAGCACGCCAAGCTGTTCGATCGCGGTCCGTCGCGAGTTTCCCCCTTCATGATTCCCAAGCTGATGGTGAACGCCGCCAGCGGGAATATCTCGGTCTTCTGGAAGCTGAAAGGCCCCAGTAGTGCCGTCGCGACCGCATGTGCCTCCGCCAGCAACGCCATCGGCGATGCATTTCGACTAATTCAACATGACGTCGCTGACGTCATGATTACCGGCGGCAGCGAAGCAGCCATCACTCCGATGGGTCTTTCCGGGTTCGCCCGGATGGGAGCACTCTCCACACGAAACGATTCACCCGAGTCCGCCAGTCGCCCGTTTGATCGCGACCGGGACGGTTTCGTCCTCGCCGAAGGGGCAGGGGTGGTCGTGCTGGAAGAATACGAGCACGCCAAGCGTCGTGGAGCTGAAATCCTGGCGGAAGTCCTAGGCTACGGGATGTCGTCCGACGGGTCTCACATGACTGCTCCGGACCCTGAAGGTGCAGGAGCGGCCCGAGCCATGAGCGATTCGCTCAAGGACGCTCGTCTCAACCCCGAACAGATTGCCTATATTAACGCTCACGGCACCAGTACGCCGTTGGGTGACAAAGCCGAATCCAACGCCATCAAGCGAGTTTTCGGAGCTTACGCGAAAAATGGACTTTGCGTGTCGAGCACGAAAAGCCAGTTGGGACACCTGCTGGGTGCCTCGGGTGGAGTTGAGTTCATCATTTCCGTCTTGTCGTTGTTGAATCAATTGGTTCCCCCCACCATCAACATCGAAAATCAGGATCCGGACTGCGACTTGGATTATGTTCCGAATACCGCCCGGTCGATCAAGCTGGATCGGGTACTATCCAACAGCTTCGGATTCGGGGGACATAACGCTTGCCTGGTGGTCGGACGGCCCAACTGATGGCAGAAACGGCAGTTGCAGTGGTTAGCAACTTGGCGAATCGGCTCATCATATCGGAGCTTGCAGATCCATCAGGTGCCGTAAGACCCCGGTCTGGGTTGCAAAACGCCAAAAATTCGACTCTTCTATGAGGGTTCCGATTGGGCTCGTGAAAGGGCTCATCCTTCAGCGAGGTGTCTGGAATTCGCAAACGGAGTGTCGAGGGGGTTTCCTCGCTAGATTCCAAACGCGAAGTCTGATTCCTGCCGCAGTCTGAGAGAAAATGAACCAGTCACTGTCAACACGCGAAGTCGTTATCACCGGAATTGGTATTGTCAGCCCCATCGGGATTGGCGTCGACCCCTTCTGGGAAAATCTGAACGCCGGTCGATCAGGTGTTCACCACTGCAAAATCTTCCCGGTCACAGCCTCACCCGATTCTGTCGGTGCTGAAGTCAGCGACTTCACGGATGAATCGGCGAGGAAGGTGTACCTGAAGGATCAGCGGAAGAACATCAAGGCCATGTGCCGCGAAATCCAGTTGGGTGTCGCCTCGGCCAGCCTGGCCCTTCAGCACGGTGGTGTCGACCTGGGTGCGATCGATCACGAGCGCCTGGGCGTCGAATTCGGGGCAAACCTGATGTTGAGTGCTCCAGATATTCTGGAAACCAGCGTCATCGAATGCTGTGATCCCCCAGGTTCGACCAATTTTGAATTTGGCAAATGGGGACAAGCGGGTCTCGGGAAAATGGAGCCACTCTGGTTGCTCCGCTATCTTCCCAACATGCCGGCCTGCCATATCAGTATTTCCGCGGACGCGCGTGGTCCAAGCAACTCGCTGACCATGGACGACGCTTCCGCCGGAACAGTCATCGGTGAGGCCCGTCGTGTCCTTCAACGGGGCCATGCAGACATCATTATCTCCGGGACAACCGGAACGACACTGCATCCCATCAAGACACTGCACCTGGAACTGTGGCACGACCTGGCCCGGACCCCGGCCGAACCCGAACGCCGCTGTCGCCCCTTCGAACTGAATCGATCGGGACGCGTTGTCGGCGAAGGTGCCTGTACGTTTATTCTGGAAGAGCGAGAGCACGCCGAACGGCGCGGCGCGAAGATCTGGGGCCGGGTTCTCGGAACCGGTTCGTCCTGTGTCGTCAGTCCCACGGGGGTTGTCGGAACGCGAGCGGCCCTGGCGAACGCCATGCGCCTGGCACTGCGTGATGCCGGACTGACGCCAAATCAGATCGGCCACATTAACGCTCACGGCCTGGGGACCAAATCGACGGATATCGAAGAATCCAAGGCGATTCTGGATGTCTTCGGAGACGACTTGGGTCGCAAGATCCCCGTGACAGCCCTGAAAAGCTTTCTGGGGAACTCAGGCGCCGGTTCTGGCATGATGGAACTCGCCGGCTCGTTGCTCGGCCTGACCCGCGGCTTGATCCCGCCGACGCTGAACTACGAAGTCCCCGACCCTGAATGCCCACTGAACATTGTCAGCGGCAAGCCACAGCCGACGGATAACAAGATCGTGCTGAAAATCAATGTGACCCGCATGGGCCAGGCGAGCGCTTCGATCGTTGAAGCGGCATAAACGCACAGCGACACGCCCCTGCAGAAATGGGGGCGTGTAGGCGGTAGCAAATCCGCGACCAGTCCGAGGTTTCTGACTCGAACTTTCCAGAGTCTGCAAGACCACCACGCAGCAGGGCAGTTCCTCAACTTGAGTTCTGTCCCGATGTCGCACCGCCGCAGTAAAAACGCTGCAAACAAGCAATCGTTCAGACAAAATGAAAACACAGGGCCAAAAGCCCTGTGTTTTCTGTCGTTTCCATTGCAGGAATTCCGGCGTTACAGGATCTGCTTGATCCGCGCCAGGAAGTCCGCATTGCTTGGGAATCTGTGGAGCGTCTTGGTGAGTTGCTCCATGGCTTCTACAGGACTCATCGAAATCAGGCTGCGTCGCAGCAGAGTGACACCTTCGAGAACATCGGGCGCCAGGATTTTTTCCTCGCGGCGTGTCCCGGATTTGGTGATGTCGATCGATGGCCAGATTCTCCGATCGGCCAGGTCACGGCTGAGGACCATTTCCATGTTCCCCGTCCCTTTGAATTCCTGGAAAATCGCATCATCCATGCGGCTGCCAGTTTCAATCAGGGCCGTACCGACAACAGTCAGCGAACCACCTTCATCAAATTGACGAGCCATACCGAACATCTTTTTCGGCAGATCCATCGCCTTTACGTCCAGGCCGCCGGTTCCGGTTCGACCCGAGTTCGTCCACTTGTTGAACGCTCGCGCCGTTCGCGTGATGCTGTCCAGCAGCAGGAAGACGTCGCGTCCCGCTTCGGCCATTCGCTTGGTGCGTTCAAACACCAGTTGACTGACACGAATATGGTTCTCGACTTCACGGTCCAGGGATGACGCCACGACTTCACCGTTCACACGGCGACGCATTTCAGTCACTTCCTCAGGGCGTTCGTCGATCAACAGCACGATCAGATAAATATCAGGGTAATTCTTGCTGACTGAGTCGGCAATTTCCTGCAACAGCATTGTCTTGCCAGTTCGCGGCGGAGCCACAATCAGGGCTCGCTGCCCCTTGCCGATCGGAGTCAGCAAGTCCATCACCCGCATAGTGATTGGTGTCGGGCCCGTTTCCAGGCGGATCTGTTCGTGCGGATTGACCGGAGTCAGCGCATCGAAGTTCTTGATTTCGGCATAAAGCTCTGGCAACCGACCTTCGATTGTCTGAATCGTTTTCAGCCGCGGCCCCTGACCACGTCCGCCGGGGACGTTTTCGCCAGTAATCAAGACCCCTTCTCGCAGGCCGTATTTTTCGATGAGTGACCCTGAAACAAACGAATCTGATTCTTGCGAAACATATCCTGCCTTGGGATCACGCAGGAATCCATAGCCTTTCGGATGCAGTTCCAGAATCCCTTGAACCGGGCTCAGAACTTCCGGGCCACGTGGTTCATTGGATTGCGGGCGAGGTCCGCGAGGTCCGTCGGAGCGACGATTCTGGTTGTGTGGACCACGAGGGCGATCCATTTGCTGAGGCTGCTGCCCGTTGCGACCGCGAGGTCCCCGGTTGTTCTGAACGGGCTGGGTATTGTAGCCCGCAGGAACATCTTGTCCGTTGGGACCACGACCACGTCCCCGTCGTCGACGTCGTCGGGGCCGATCATCATTATTTCCGCCACGGTAGAAGTCGCCTCCACCGCCACCTTCACCAGCAGGGCCAGGTTCAGCTCCGGGCTCTGAATCAATCGCCTCAAAATCCATGTCCCGTTCGCTTGGGGGAGAGGCTTCAATTTCAGCTCGAGCCGCGGCCGTCTCTTCCAGAACGTCTTCAATAACAGGGCGCTGCGGTTCTTTCTCGACCTTGCCGGTCTCGACAGATTCTATGGTGCTCACGTCCTCCACCGGAGGAGCCGCTTTGCGTCGACGAGGCCTGGTCGTCTTCTTTGGCACATCCGAATCCATCTCTGTCATACAGCAATTCCCGCGATCAAGAACCCAACACTCGAACGATCAATCTCGATGTCCAGAAAACTGGTCCGATCGAGCCGTTATTACTCGGATTTGCTCAGCAAAAAGCTACAGCAATCCCTGTCACTCGCCTCCAACGCCACGAACAAGTCGTAATCACGGAGGCTCTCCATTTATCGGGGGTACCATTGACTGAATCTCAATAGCTGCCATGGGCTGCACTCGTTCAAGAACGATTGAAAAGGACGGCCTTTTCGTCAGTACAAAGCCATTTGGCAGACCATTCATGAGATCCGCACGTCACAAGATCCCCGCTTCGTGCGAAATTAATCCCGCGAAATCTCAGTTCATCCGCTTTTCAGACTGCGACGGAAAACTCGTAAAGAAAGCCACAACCACGCCAAACGCTGGAGCGAACTTCAGCCGCCCAAGAGTTTCGCAATGACGACACTGCAACGCGCGACAATTTACGCCGCCGCCAGTCATCACAGGGTTGCGAGCCGTTCTCGGTTGAGGCGTCCATCCCTCTCGCGTCACGACAAGGAAATCACAGTCAGAGCGAACTACCGCCCAGAGCGAATCACACTCCACAAGCGAACCACCAGCGCCGCTTTTTCTCCGGCTTGAAACAACAAGCGCCCCGCAGAAGATTCGCCGCGAACGACAGCCCCCGCGTCATGCACCCGACCTGATTGACATCCGTCGTACAGGTTGAATGAGATGACTCGCAAGGTCACTGCGGCGGAACACTCGAGTGCAATTCCACGCCGTCGGAGTCTGACAAGAGATCCGCTAGAAGTCTCTTTTGCCACCAGTTGACGACTTCACACCTCGTCACCCGGAAACCAAAGTCGGATTCCGATTTCTCGGAAACCACTATTAACGTATCAAAGATGATATCGAATGCAAGTGATCTGTCAATTCAAGTCTCTCTGGATTACCAGAGTTCTGCAAGACCCAAAATCGGCTGGCAAACGGTCCCCCCCACCCGGTAGGCTCTGAGGTGACATTTTTCCTGGCTTAAAATGGGACTTTCAATATCAAAATCAGGTTGCCCGGCGAACAAACCTTCGCAAACCGGGCCGCTGTTTTTGAGCCTGTCCTGTTGTTCACACGACCAGTTCGTAGAATCCGTAGCCCCGGCACCATCGCTATTCGACATCGAACCACCGATTCTTCGGCTTTTTCAGGGAGCGCTGCAATCTTGGCCTTATCTTTCCGTTTTTTTTTACGACTGTTAGCACCTGCGAGCGTCCTCACACTGTTCATTTCCGTTGCCGGAACGAATGGGAAAGCCAACGAACCCGCCACCAACGGATTCCAACCAGTCGCCACGATCTACCGCAATGCTCGTATCGTCCTCGCTCCAGGCCAGGTCCTTGATAAAGCACACCTTCTCGTTCGTAATGGCCGAATCGCCGCCGTCGGAGCTGACCTCGCAACGTCCGTCGACGCCGAAATCATCGACGCCGAAGGCCTGACGATTTTTCCCGGATTCATCGATGCCGGTGCCTCGATCTTCCTGCAGGATGCCAAACCACAACCCGTCGAAGGGCGAGCCGTCGAGATTTCCAAGTATGCGCTCGCCGGGATGCGACAGGATGATCGCCATGCGTTGACTCCGGAGTTCGCAGCTGCCGAACACCTCGCCATTCGCAACGAAGACCAGGAACGCCATCGACAACTGGGATTTGTCGCGGTCCATGTCCTGCCAACAGGACGTATTGCCAGTGGTCGTGGAACCGTCCTGAATCTCGCCTCACTTCCGCTGCGCGAATCACTGCTCGTCCCGGAATCATTTGCCACGCTGCAACTGTCAGAACGAGGTGGAGGCGAGTATCCCTCTACAAACATGGGAGTCCATGCTCATCTGCGTCAGACATTCCTCGATGCTCAGCGTCACATGACGCTGAAAAAGCTGTTCTTGGACAATGTCCCCAATGTCCCTCGCCCGGCCACAGACGCTGCTCTCGAAGCAATGGCCGCCATGCGAACGCCCGCACTCAGGACCGCCTTCGTGGCCAGTACGCGCGACGATCATGATCGTGCCCTGAACTTCGCCGCCGAACATCAATTGCGCCCGGTGATCTGGGGCGGACACGAAGCCTATCGCGTTGCCGATCGACTGAAGAAGGCAGAAGTC
>CAIWEX010000433.1 GCA_903911795.1 uncultured Schlesneria sp. | reverse complement strand
GCCACGATTATGATCGCCACGGAAGCAGCGGCGGAAGGGGTGAATCTGCAGTTTTGCTCACTCGTGCTGAACTACGACTTGCCGTGGAACCCCCAGCGGATCGAGCAACGGATCGGTCGCTGCCATCGGTACGGGCAGAAGTACGATGTGGTGGTCATCAACTTCCTCAACGAACGAAACGAAGCCGACCGGCGTGTTCACGAACTTCTGTCGGAGAAGTTCAACCTTTTCAGCGGCGTCTTCGGAGCTTCCGACGAAGTGCTGGGTAGTATCGAGTCCGGCGTCGACTTCGAGCGCCGTGTCTTGGCGATCTATCAGCAGTGCCGTTCGACTACAGAGATAAACTCCGCTTTTAAGCAACTTCAGGCAGAGATGGAGGAGTCGATCCAGGCCCGCATGGACGACACTCGCAAGGTGCTGATGGAACAGTTTGACGAGGACGTTCACGGTCGGTTGAAGATGCGACTGAGCGATGCGAGGTCGGACCTCGATCGCATTGGTCGGCTCTACTGGACGCTAACCCGCTTCATCCTGGCCGATCACGCAGCCTTCGATGATTCCGCTCTAGCCTTCGACCTCAACCGGCTCCCGCAACCACAGTTCAAGCTTGGCCGATACCACTTGATCTCGAAGTCGCAGCCCAACGTCCCCGGTGATTTTCTCTATCGGCTCTCGCACCCGCTGGGCGAATGGGTGATCGACTCCGGAAAATCCTGTCCCGCTCCGGTCGCCGCGGTGACATTCGACGTTAGCCACTACCCGGTAAAGCTCTCGATGGTCGAGGCGCTCAAGGGGCAATCGGGTTGGCTGAATCTCCAGCAGCTTGTCATCGATTCGTTCGACAGGGAGGAATACCTACTGTTCTCAGCCTTCGCCGACTCAGGAAAGTCGCTTGATCAAGAGACGTGCGAACGGCTTTTTCATTGCACGGCAAACTCCGCAGCACTCGATGGCGTGCCGGAGAGTGCGAAGGCCCGTCTAAGCATAGAAACCAAGCTACACGCCGATGCCGCCGTTGCTTGCTCGCTGGAAGACAACAGCAAGCTCTTTTCGGAGGAGCGGGAGCGTTTGGAGAAGTGGGCCGAGGACATGGTGTTTGCCGCCGAGAAAGACTTGGCGGATACCAAGGCGCAGATCAAGGCCATCCGTCGTCAGTCCCGGTTGGCGACGACATTGGATGAACAAAACGACCTCCAGCAAAAGCTGACCGCACTGGAGAAGAAGCAGCGGAAGCAACGCCAGCAGATTTTCGAGGTCGAAGACCAGATTGCCGAGAAGCGAGACAAGCTGATTGACGGTCTCCAGAGCCGTATGAGCCAAAAAACCAAGATCACTTCGCTGTTCACGATACAGTGGCGTGTGGTCTAGCCAGATACATGAGGATTAAACGACGTGCCGACCAACCTTGAAAAGCTCCGGGGCCTGCTCCAAGAACTGTTCCAACTGGATCAGGCTGATCTGGATTTCGGCATCTACCGCATCATGAATCAGAAGCAGGATGAGGTCGTGCGCTTTCTCGACAACGATTTACTGCCCCAGGTCCAATTGGCGTTCAAACACTATCAGTCGGCAGATAAATCGGTGTTGCAAGGCGACCTCGACAAACTCGTTGCGAATGTCACGAATGCTGGAATGAACCCCGACGAATCCCCAAAAGTCAAAGAGCTTCGTCAGCAACTTGCCGGATCAGCCGTGGACGTGACGGCTCTGGAGAACGAGGTTTTTTCACACCTGTTCAATTTCTTCCGTCGCTACTACAGCGAAGGCGATTTCATCTCGCTGCGGCGGTACAAAGAAGGCGTATACGCCATTCCCT
>CAIWEX010000432.1 GCA_903911795.1 uncultured Schlesneria sp. | reverse complement strand
ACCCCAAACCAACGACCTCGTACCTGGCGCGAAATTAGGAGGCCTGCGAAGCCTTGGGAGAAAGTCGACTTGGTGACGGGCAAATTGTAATCTGCGGTACTAGCGCGTTCCGGCTGATGGATTATTCTCCAAATTACGGCGAGATAGCATTAGAACAGTGTCTTTGGAGCATCGACAGGAACGACACAATCGGGTGATTCATTTCGCACATTGTTCACCAGCGTGCTGACGCAAGTCCGCGTCAGCCAGTCACTCGGACAGGGAACCAGCAATTCTTCCAATGCCGCCGGTTCGAGTTCCGTTGGACTTAACCAAAGTCCCCAGGCCTGTCGGTCAAGGATCACCGGCATGCGATCATGAATCTCTGCCATGAATTCATTGGCCGTGGTTGTAATCACCGTACACGATTCCAGCACGCTTCCGTCGGGCGATTCCCAATGTTCCCAGAGGCCCGCCAGCGCCAGTGGATCTCCATCGGCACGAAAGATGTTCCATGGTTGTTTGGTCTTTCCATCGGTGGCCTGCCATTCGTAGAAACCAGTCGCTGGGACCAGGCAACGTCTCCTGCGGAATGCCGCTCGAAAGGCGGGTTTGGACGCCACCGTTTCCGATCTCGCGTTGAACATCTGTGAACCAACCTTGGGATCTTTTGCCCAACTGGGAACCAGCCCCCATTGCATGATGTCTGCCAGTCGATACCCTTCCGGCATCTGCCGAATGACCAGTGCCGGCTGCATCGGCCCCAGATTGAATCGCGGAGACCAGACAGGTTCGCGAAACAACTCGAAAACCTGGGCCAATTCGGCAGATGACATTCGGACATTAATTCGGCCACACACAGTGAACCTCTCCGCAGAATTGCAAATTGGTGAGCGACATCAGGATCACGTTCAATTGGGTCCGAATGGTTTGGGTGTTCGTTGACCGCTACCACCGCGTCCGCGACGTCCCTTTCCCTTTTTCTGCGGGGCTGCAGCCTCTTCTTGAGCAGTCACCGGCTTGCCGATTTGCTTCTTCAATTCCAGGATGCGGTCACGCAATTTTGCGGCACGTTCGAATTCCAGACTTTCGGCCGCAGTCAGCATCTCGGCCTCCAGTTCATTCAGATACTCCTGAGTGACATACTGGGCTTCGTCGGCGCCGGCTGCCTGCTGAGCGATCTTCTTGGCCTGAATCTCTTCTTCAATCCCGCGTCGAATGGCCTTCTTGATCGTCTCGGGAGTGATCCCGTGTTCCTTGTTATACGCCAGTTGCAATTCCCGACGACGACTGGTTTCATCAATCGCCTGCTGCATGCTGTCGGTCACGGAATCGGCATACAGAACGACTTCGGCGTTGACGTTTCGAGCCGATCGACCAATCGTCTGAATCAGGCTGGTGGCACTTCGCAGGAATCCTTCCTTGTCGGCATCCAGGATTGCGACCAGAGAAACCTCGGGAAGATCGATCCCTTCCCGAAGCAGATTGACTCCAACGAGCGCATCGTATTTCCCCTCGCGCAGATTTCGCAAAATCTCGACACGTTCAAAGGCGTCCAGTTCCGAATGGAGCCAGGCACAGCGGATTCCTTCTTCGGTGAGATACGTCGTCAAATCTTCGGACAGGCGTTTCGTTAACGTCGTAACGAGTGTTCGTTCCCCGCGAGCGGTTCGTTCGCGAATCTGGGCCATCAAGTGCGGAACCTGTCCTCGTGCCGGGTGGATCAGAATCTTCGGGTCGACCAGGCCCGTCGGCCGGATCACCTGTTGCACGATTTCTCCTTCGGACTGTTCCAGCTCCCAGTCGGCGGGAGTCGCTGAAACAAACACTGTCTGATGACGCCGGGTATTCCACTCGTCAAACTTCAGTGGCCGGTTGTCCAGTGCCATCGGCAGCCGAAACCCATGATCCACCAGCGTCGTTTTACGAGCGTGATCACCATTAAACATCGCGCGAATTTGCGGAACGCTGACGTGCGATTCATCGATAAACAGCAGGTAGTCTTCGGGAAAAAAGTCGAGCAGTGTGAACGGCGGCTCACCCGGCTTACGGCCTGACAGGGCTCGGCTGTAGTTTTCAATTCCCGGGCAGAATCCGACCTCGCGTAGCAGCTCGACATCGTGGCGAGTCCGCGCATTCAGACGCTGTGCTTCCAGCAACTTCCCTTCACGCCGGAATTTCTCCAGCTGAGAATTCAACTCACTTTCGATCTCATCGCAGGCCGCCGAAACTCGATCTTCGGGCAGAACGTAATGCTTGGCCGGATAGATGTACATTTCGTCCATCTGCTTGACGACGTCTCCTGTCATGGGATCAATGACCGCCAGCTTTTCGATGTCGTCACCCCACAGTTCAATTCGAAAGGCCGATTCTTCGTAGGCTGGCCAGACTTCAATCACATCACCGCGAACGCGAAAGTTGCCGCGTTGCGGGGCCATGTCGTTTCGCGAGTAATGAATGTCGCACAGCTTGCGTAGCAGGTCATCGCGATCGATCATCCCTCCGACCTGCAGCGGGATCATCATTTCGAGGTAGTCCTTGGGAGAACCGAGACCGTAGATGCAACTGACGCTGGCGACCACAATCACGTCGCGTCGACTGACCAGAGCGCTGGTGGCTAGCAGCCGCAGTCGGTCGATTTCCTCGTTGATCGACGAGTCCTTTTCGATGTAAATGTCGCGTTGAGGGATGTACGCTTCGGGCTGGTAATAGTCGTAGTAGCTCACAAAATAGGCGACGGCGTTGTTTGGGAAGAACTCGCGGAATTCGGAGTACAACTGGGCGGCCAGCGTCTTGTTATGCGACAGAACCAGTGCCGGACGCCCCATCTGCTGGATGACGTTGGCCATCGTAAATGTCTTGCCCGAGCCTGTGACCCCCAGCAGGACCTGATTCTGCTTCTGTTCCTTCAGTCCACTGATCAGTTTTTCGATCGCCTGAGGTTGATCTCCTGCAGGCTGAAATTGGCTCGACAATTGAAACTCGGTCATGACGCCTCGATGCGTTTTGTGAGGATGTTCTTGTTCGAGGTATTATCGCACACACGGATTCGAGTGACCAGTCGACCTGTTTTCCATCGGTTTTCAACGCGGATGGCATCTATCGACAATCGCTTCGTTTGGGTAGAATTCCACGAGAATCTCAGAGTGCTGACAATGTTCAAAAGAGAAGGAGCTCGATGATGGAAAAGCATCTGTTGCTGGTGTTGATGGTCTTGATGTCCGGGTTGACGTCGCATGCTGCGGCCAACGGGCCGGTCGAGTCTGTGGTGGAGTCGGAGCAAGTTCTGAGCGAACTGATGGCGATTCCGGCCAAGCAGATTCCGCGTCAACTGATGGCCGATGCCCAGGGAATCGCGATCATCCCGAATGTGATCAAGATTGGTTTTGTGGGTGGTGCTCGTCGTGGTCACGGAGTTGTGCTGGTGCGTGATGCGGATGGAGAATGGAGCCTGCCGCAGTTCGTCACGTTGACCGGGGGAAGCGTCGGCTTTCAAGCCGGAATTCAGGGCTCGGATGTGGTCCTGGTCTTTACGACTCGCAAAGGAGTTGAAGGGTTAATGCGTGGAAAATTCACGGTCGGCGTGGATGCTTCCGCTTCAGCCGGTCCTGTCGGACGCGATGCTGAAATCGGGACTGACGCTACCCTGCGATCCGAAATCTATTCGTACTCGCGCAGCCGCGGGCTGTTTCTCGGAGTTGCTGTCGACGGTTCGATGCTGGAGATCGATCATACGTCGCATGCGTTTTACTACGGCACCCCGACGGGACAATTGCCCGCGCGGATTCCCAGGCCCGCTGATGATCTGCGGCATCTTCTTACGGATCTGACTCCCCTTGCCAACGCTGCACCGGGGGGGAGTTCGCCCAGACAGATTGAAGGACTGCGGCGGGCACTGTTCCAGCAGGCAGGTCAACTGCATGCGACGTTGACTCCCGAATGGCGACAATTTCTCGCAGTTCCGAAAGAACTTCAAGAGGCTGGCCACATCCCTTCAGCCGAGAGCATGGCCCTGATGCTTAAGCGTTATTCTCAGGTCAATGTTGCACCGGAATATCGCAAGCTGCATGACCAGCCGGAGTTCAAGCGAACGTATGAACTGTTGATCGAATACGAAAAGGCGATCGCGGTCACTCACCCTCCATTGGTGCTTCCTCCGCCACCCAAGCAATAGGCGAAATTGCAATTTTGTTGCTCGCCTGCAATTGTGATGCAACGTACCGAGCCTGTGAAGTTTGGAGCTGAAAATGCCAGAAAATGCCTTGTCTTTTGCCTCGTCGTTCTCTGGCTCAGCATCGCAGATCTTGGACTTGCTGAGTGCAGTCGCCATTGCCGTTCCAGATGCGATGTTCGTGAAGGACCTCACAGGCAAGTACTTGTTTTGCAATGCAGCGGGGGCTCGCTTTCTTGGTCAACCGCTGGAAAAGATTCTGAATCATGACGACGTGAGCCTGCTTGGACAAGATGTCGCTCAGAGAACAAAGGTTGCTGACCAGCGGGTGATGTCGACCGGAAATCCCGAGACGGAAGAGCAAGTTGTCACGGCCGTTGATGTCGTTCGTGTGTTTCAATTCACACGAACCCCGTATCGGGATCAGCACGGAACTCTGCTGGGGGTGATCGGGCACGCGCGGGAGATGACGCCACAGTATCTGGCGGAAGAAACAATCCGTCAGATTGCCACCGTCAACTCTGCCACGGGCCAGGCTTACTTTGAATCGATCGTCTTCCAACTGTGTCAGGCCTGTCGGATCAAGATCGCGTTCATTGGAGTTTCAGATTCGTCGCACCCGAACACAATCCGCACTCTGACCGTCTGCAAAGATGGGAAACTGGTCGGCAACTTCAGCTACGATCTGGCACACACCCCTTGTGAAAATGTTGTGCGTAATGGGTTCTGCTTTTACCCAAGTGGTGTGCAGCAATCATTCCCTCTCGACACCATGCTGGTTGAAATGGGGATTGAGAGTTACATGGGAATCCCGCTGTTTTCAGGTGCGGGTAAGGCCTTGGGGCTGATCGTGCTGGTGAACGACAGGAGATTCCCGCTGCCGGATCAGGCAAAAACCATCTTGGAGGTTATCGCAGCCCGGGCCGGCGCAGAACTCGAACGAATGCAGGCCGAGCAGTCTCTCAGATTAAGTGAGCAGCGATTCAGTTTGTTTATGCAGCATCTACCGGGATTAGCGTGGATTAAGGATGCGCAAGGGAAATACGTTTACGCCAACGATGCTGCTGTCAAAGTTTTCCAAACGTCGCGGGATCGACTTTATGGTCGTACAGACTACGAAATTTTTCCCCCGGAAAAAGCTAAGGAATTCCGTCTGGCCGATAGCAAGGCAATCGACAATGGCAATGGCTTTCAGGCGATTGAGACACTCGAGCACGAAGATGGCGTACTCCACTATTCGCTGGTCAGCAAGTTTCCAATTCCCAGTTTGGACAACGGGGGAATGCTGGTTGGCGGAATTGCGATGGACATTACGGAGCAGAAACAGTCAGACGAGACCATTCGCAAATTGAGTCTGTTCCGGGAAACTGTGATCCGGACGGCTGGGGAAGGAATCTGCGTCTGCTATTCGGTCCCCCATTTCCCGTTTGTCGAATTCACCATCTGGAACGAACAGATGACCGAGTTGACTGGCTACACAATCGAAGAAATCAATCGATTGGGCTGGTATCAGTCGCTGTATCCCGACGTGGAAGTGCGCGAGCGAGCCCAGATCCGAATGGACCAGATGCGTCACGGAGATGACCTGCGAGCCGAAGAGTGGGAAATCACGCGTAAGGACGGTGTCCGTCGGATTGTCGCGATTTCAACATCGCGCCTTGAAATCGACGACAACATTCCTGGCGTCGTAGCCTTGATACAGGATGTGACGAATCGAAAACGCGATGAGGCAGAGTTACGCGCGACAACAGATTTGCTCCGTGCCGTGACTGAAGGAACTTCCGATGCGATTTTCGTAAAGGATCTGGAAGGCAAGTACCTGTTGTTGAACGGCGCAACGGGCCGATTCGTCGGTAAAGATGTCAACGAAGTGCTGGGCCGGGACGATACGGCGATCTTCGATGCGGAAAGCGCAAAATGGCTGAAAGATCGCGACCGTGAAGTGATGGACTCGGGAGTTGTGACAACGCAGGAAGAGACCATTTCGGTGGTGGGGGTAACGCGGACGTATCTGGCGACAAAGGGGCCTTATCGAGATGAATCGGGACGTGTCATCGGCCTGATTGGAATTGCAACGGATATTTCTGAGCGAAAAAAAGCTGAACTGCTGCTGCGGGAAAACGAAGAACGATTTCGGCTGTTGATTGATTCGATTCCGGCATACATCTCTTACGTTGATTGTGACGAACGGTACCGCTGGGTGAATCGGTTGTACGAGCAGTGGTATCAACGTCCACGACACGAAATCATTGGCCGGACCGTACGAGAACTGCAAAGTGAAGCGAACTATCAGGCGATCCGGGGTTCGATTCAGCGAGTTCTGCAGGGCGAGACGGTTCACTACGAATTGTCATTAAAATCTGCGGACAATCAGGCGTGGACGTTCGAAAATCGCTATATCCCGCACTTCGCCGCAGATGGGAAGGTCGCTGGATGTTATGTCCTTGTTTTTGATGTCACGGAAGAACGATTGGCGCAAGCTGCTTTGCGCGAGAGCGAAAATCGCTATCGAAAGCTGTTCGAATCGTGTGCCGACGGAATATTTGTTCTGGGGACCAAGGGGCAAATCTGTTCTACCAACCCCGCAGGGGCACGAATGCACGGATATTCTGTAGAAGAACTCCTGAAACGGAATGTCCGCGATCTCGTTGGCCCCGACGACGAACGACGGGTCCCAGAGCACCTGGAACGGCTTCGGACAGGAGAGGCTTTAAAATTCGAAGTCGAACACGTGCGAAAGGACGGTTCGAGATTTCCAGTCGAAGTGGTGGCTTCTCCGTTCGTGGTAGACGACGAATCATTTGTCCTGGCCTTTGAACGCGATATCTCTGCCAGTAAAGCCGCGTTGCGATCATTGCGACTGGCAAAATTCAGTCTTGATCGCGCGGTCGATTCCGTGTTCTGGATCAACTCTTCAGGGGGAATCTTCCAGGTCAATGACGCGGCCTGCCGGGTTCTCGGCTATTCCCACGACGAATTGGTCGGGAAAGTCATTGCAGATATTGATCCCTATTTCCCGCGTGAAGCGTGGCCTGCTCACTGGGACGAGCTGAAGCAAAGGGGGGCATTCACTTTTGAATCTGCACATCGTACCAAGGATGGTCTTACCCTGATCGTCGAAGTCACCGTCAACTACCTGACATACGAAGGCGAGGAATACAACTGTGCTGTGGCACGTGATATCACGGACCGCAAGTCGGCTGAGAAAGAGATCCGTGAGTCCTTGTCGCGACTACAGGCCACGTTGGAATCGACGGCCGATGGGATTCTTGTCGTCGATCTGGAAGGTCGGATCGTCGATTACAATCAGCAGTTCATCACTGTCTGGGGATTTCCGATCGAGATGATTGCCGAAGCTCGCAAGGCGGACGTCATCGAATCGTTTAACGACCATCAAGCGATTCAGTCGATGTTGAATCAATTGAAAGACCCCGAGAGTTTTGTTCAGCGGGTCAAGGAGATGTACGAAGCCCAGGATCAGCCTTCGTTCGACATCATCGAATTCAAGGATGGTCGTATTCTGGAACGATTTACTCAGCCTCAATGGATTGATGGACGGCCGGTGGGTCGTGTGATGAGTTTTCGCGACACCACCCAGCGAAATCAGTTGGAAGAGCAATTGCGTCAGTCACAAAAGATGGAAGCTGTCGGGCAATTGGCCGGTGGAATTGCCCATGACTTCAACAATCTGTTGACGGTCATCAATGGGTATTGCGATTTGCTGCTGGGAGACAATCACTCGGAAAGAGAATCGTGGGGGGCGTCGGTTCAGGAAATTCGCGAAGCTGGACGACGCGCCGCTCAATTGACTCAACAATTGCTAGCATTCAGTCGTCGATCAAAGTTTGAGCCTCGAATCCTGAACTTGAACGATGTCATCGCTGGCACTGTGAAATTGTTACGTCGATTGATCGGTGAGAATATTACTTTGGCAGTCCAGTTACACCCGGGCGTCGCTTCGATCAGCGCAGACGCCAACCAATTGGAACAGATTCTGATGAATCTGGCCGTCAATGCCCGCGACGCAATGGCAGATGGAGGGCGTCTGACAATCAGCACCAGCTTGGTTTCAAAAGTCGTTTGGGCCGGTAAGGCAGATGTCGATGCGTCGAAAAACCGTGACCGAAGCGAACCCGCTCGATACGTTCAACTTCAAGTCACTGATACCGGAACAGGAATGGTCAGCGACGTGCAGGCTCGAATCTTCGAACCGTTTTTTACGACGAAAGAGACTGGCAAGGGATCAGGGTTGGGGTTGTCAGTGGTACACGGAATCATGGAACAGCACGGTGGACTGATCGATGTGGTCAGTCAGTCGGGAATCGGCACGACATTTACCTTGCTGTTTCCTGCGATTGATCAGGATCCTCAATTGCAACCTTCGCGGGAGCATTCAGTACGCCACGGATCTGAAACAATTTTTCTGGTCGAGGATGAGCCTGGTGTCCGAAAAATGGCCCGACTGATGTTAGAAATGCGTGGCTTCCGCGTCCTGGAAGCCAGCAACGGTGAAGAGGCACTCAAACTGATGAAAGAGATTTCTGAGCCAGTTGATTTGCTGCTGACAGATGTCGTGATGCCAGGCATCAGCGGGCATCAACTGGCAGATGCGTTGCGAGCAGAGAAGAATGATCTGCTGGTGGTTTATGCCAGCGGGTACAACGCCGATGCCAGCTTCCTGCAAAATCCACTCAATCCGCATGAAGCTTATTTGCAAAAGCCATTTTCGCAACAGCAACTCGTCAACACGATTCGTCAGCTTCTCGACAAACACCGTGGATAGAATTCTTCCACCATGCGGGCTCCGCGAGCTCAGACTTTGAACCCGGTTGCAGAATTCGGTTTGACGGTTCACAGGGATCGACGCTAGCGTGTTGCAACTCAAGTTATGTGCGGCGGTCGGTCGGAGAAGTTGCCAAGATGTCTCACTTGTTGTTTATTGATGACGAACAGAGTATCTGCTGGGGGTTGACGAAGCTGGCCCAACGGTTAGGGCATACATCGTCTGCTGTCGGGTCTGCAGAATTGGGGCTGCAAGCTGCAGAAAAAAATCCCCCTGATGCCATTGTGCTGGATGTTCGTCTCCCGGGAATGACTGGGCTTGAGGCGATCGAGAAACTACAAGTCATCGTTCCCGACGCTCCCGTTGTCATCATCACGGCCTACGGTGACCTGGAGACTGCTGTCGAAGTTGTCCGCCGCGGTGCATTTGAATACCTGGTAAAGCCGTTTGATCTGCAGCTTGCGGAACGAACGATCCAGCGCGCATTGGCCACTGCGCAAGACAGGCGATCAACCGCGTCTGTCAGCATGACTGTTGAAGAGACGACAGAGGGTGATTCCGGAGAAGAGCGGATCGTCGGGAAGTCGGCTGCGATGCAGGCGGTTTTCAAGCAAATCGCCCTGGTCGCACCGTCGTCGGCATGCGTCCATCTGCGAGGCGAAAGTGGAACGGGAAAAGAACTGGTGGCACGTGCAATTCATCGGTACAGCCGCCGAACAGACGGTCCGTTCGTTCCCGTGAATCTGGCCGCGCTGAATCCATCACTCGCCGAGAGTGAGTTGTTCGGTCACGTTCGCGGTGCTTTTACCGGCGCAGAAGGGATGCGAAAGGGTTTGCTTGAGCAGGCGGATGGCGGGACGATTTTTCTGGATGAAGTCGCGGATATCCCCATGGAACTTCAGGTCAAACTGCTGCGAGCTCTGGAGCATGGAGAAATCTGGCCAGTCGGCGGAGATTCCCCGCGCCGGTCGGATTTCCGACTGATCTCGGCGACTCATCAGGATCTTCGGCAGCGAGTGGCCGAAGGGGCTTTTCGTCATGATCTTTATTTTCGGCTGGTGACATTCGAATTGGAATTGCCAGCCCTGCGCGAGCGGCGCGAAGACATACTGCTGCTGGCTCAACACTTTGTGGATCGTCTTTCGGCTCGTTCGGGAACTGGCCGCCCCATGTTGGATCGCGACACAATTGCAGAATTGGAGCGACGTCCGTGGTTCGGGAATGTGCGGGAATTGCGAAATACCATCGAACATGGCCTGGTGCTGGCTCGAGGGGCGACGATAGAGCCTGGGCATCTGCCACTGGCGGCATCGCCGACGTTTTCACCGATGACCGATTCGAATGGCGAATTGAAGCAACTGATTGAATCGTGGGGCCGCGCTCGCCTGGCTTTGTCCGGAGATGGCTCTGAGCTTTATGCGCAATTCTTATCAACCGTGGAACCAACGCTGTTCAAAGTCGTTTTGGATCACCATCGAGGCCAGGTCGCTGCGGCCGCTCGCATCCTCGGACTGCACAGGACAACGTTGAAGAAGAAGCTCGATGAATACGGAATTCACGGGAAGGACGACCCGTCCTGATTTGATCGGTACTGCTACGCGATCAATTCACGGACAACATGGCCTGCAACGTCAGTGAGGCGGAAGTCACGTCCCGCGTACCGATACGTCAGGCGTTCGTGGTCGAATCCGAGCAAGTGCAACATGGTGGCATGAAGGTCGTGAACATGAACCGGTTTTTCAACCGCCTGAAAGCCAAAGTCATCGGTCGATCCATGGACGATCCCCCCTTTGACCCCACCGCCAGCGAGCCAGCATGAAAATCCATAATGGTTGTGATCGCGTCCACTCAAGCCCGGTAGTTCCGCGACAGGAGTTCTGCCGAATTCTCCTCCCCACAGGATCAGGGTTTCGTCGAACAGACCTCGTTGTTTCAGGTCCGTCATGAATGCGGCAATCGGACCATCCCAGTCTGCCGCAAGCTTTTGATGTTGCGCCTGCAGGCCATCGTGATTGTCCCACGGTTGACCGGCGCCGCTCCAGATCTGAATGAACCTGACTCCACGTTCGATCAGCCGTCGTGCGGTTAAAAGCTGGCGACCATGAATCCCTGTGCCGTACGTCTCCTGCACATGCTGAGTTTCCCGCTTCAAATCAAATGCTTCAGCCGCTTCACTCTGCATCCGATAGGCAAGTTCGAACGATTGAATGCGTGCTTCCAGCAACGGAGCGTGCTGACGTTCCTGCGAATGCAATTCGTTCATCTTCTTGACCAGGTCCAGTTGCCGTCGCTGCTCCTGCAGGGTCAGTCGCGTGTTGCGGATATTAGCGATCAACTTATCGACTTCCGCTTGATTCGTATCCAGGAATGTTCCCTGGCAGGCCCCTGGCAAGAATGAAGAACGCCAATTTTGAGTGGCAACGATCGGGTATCCGCCAGGGCACATCACCACAAATCCCGGCAGATTCCGGTTCTCGGTCCCCAGACCATAGGTGACCCAAGCCCCCATACTTGGACGCGGCAAACGCCCATCGCCGCAATTCATCAGCATCAGCGAGGGTTCGTGGTTCGGAACTTCGGCATGCATGGAACGGATGACCGCCATGTCATCGATGTGAGCTGCCGTCTTTGCAAACAACTCGCTGACTTCGGTCCCGCATTCGCCTCGTTTTTCGAATTTGAATGGCGAACGCATCGCGGCGCCCGTCTTTCGCTCGGTCCTTAGATTCGAAGTTGGCAGCGGCTTGCCGTGATATTCGTCGAGCTTTGGCTTCGGATCAAACGTATCGACCTGCGAAGGGCCGCCATTCATAAACAGATGGACGACGTGCTTCGCCTTTCCCTGGAAGTGCGGGAACTTGGGAGCCAGAGGATCTGCATTTGACGTCGATTCCTGTCCCCGCAGAACTCCGTCATCGGCGAGCACACCTGCCAGTCCGACCATGCCAAATCCCATGCCACACCGTGTCAACAGGTCACGCCGTGAAATGACGGGAGGGATCACGTGATATCCTGAAAAACGATTCATCGCATTCCTTTCGCATTCCACGAATGAGTGTCGGTGTTGGGGATGAACGATCGCAGGCGAGTTTGCGCTGGCAGTGTTGAGGCATCCCATGATACTCAACGAATTCGTCGATGTGATACCCAGAGCAAGCAACCTTCGGTATTTTGAGAGTAATCGATTCACTGAGTCGCAAGGTACGATGACGTCGCTCAGTCGCACCGTGACCGAAATTTCAGAGACCGCTGGAGGACTATTCAGTGCCGCATGTCGTGATTGTCGGTTCAATAAACATGGACCTTGTGGCCCGCATGGCCCGATTGCCTCGACCGGGAGAAACTCTGCATGGTGATTCGTTCCTGGCGATTCCCGGTGGAAAGGGGGCGAATCAGGCCGTTGCTGCGGCTCGATTGGGAGCTCGCGTCACCATGATTGGACGAGTCGGTGATGATGCGTTTGGAGATGATCTGCGAAAATCACTCCAATCCAGCGGTGTTAACACTGAGCATGTGATGACAACACTGCAGTGTTCCAGCGGTGTGGCGTTAATCGGCGTCGACTCCGCCGGCGCGAATTCCATCGTCGTCAGCGGTGGAGCCATCTCCAGGCTGACCCCGGCGGACATTGAATCGTTGTCGAGTATCATTTCCGCAGCGGACGTGTTAGTCGTCCAGTTGGAAACGCCAGTCGAGACGGTTGCCGCGGCTCTACGGATTGCCCGTCAACATCATGTCAAAACGATACTCGATCCGGCTCCCGCCCCTGCGGGGAAACTTCCGGATAAAGTGAATACGGTTGATGTCATCAGTCCCAATCAGACCGAAGCAGAAGCCTTGACGGGTGTGGTTGTGAGCGACATTGCTTCCGCACAGGAAGCTGCCCGAATTCTGTTAAAGAACGGGGCGGTTGACGTTGTGATGAAGCTCGGTGAGCTGGGAGCACTGGTCTGCAATGCGGCCGGGGAAACCCATCACATACCCGCAGCGAAGGCCAAGATTGTCGACACGACCGCTGCAGGTGACGCGTTTACGGCTGGAATGGCGGTCGCGCTGGCTGAGGGTCAGGGACTGGTTGCCGCAGCACGTATCGGTTGTGCCGCTGGAACGTTGGCATGTACGGTTTTTGGAGCTCAACCAGCCATGCCCAATCGCGATGCCGTTGATCGGTTTGCCGCGGCGAACGCAGGCTAAAATCAGCCCCAAAGATTCCACCAGGCCGACTT
>CAIWEX010000431.1 GCA_903911795.1 uncultured Schlesneria sp. | reverse complement strand
GCGAGATCAGTGTGACTGTCAGCCAGAAACCGAGGGTATAGGTCATCAGCGCCAGCATCGACTGCTTGAGCTTCCGGCTGCCACCACCGTAGTACCAGGCGTTGGGATCGAGCGGATTCCAACCTCGTCGTCGCTTCTTGCGATCGAGTTCCCCGGCGGCGGATGAAGGGGAGATCAGCAGCGGTCCATGTGACAGCAGTTCATCCAGTCTCGCCTGTTCGATCCGCCGGGAACCTCGTTCCACCCACCAGACGAGCCAGCCGAGGCCAATCAGAAACAGGCCGAACATCCCGGTGGTGGTGAATCCCTGACGCAGTTCGTGCAGACCGACCAGTTCTGCCAGAAAGACGGAGAGTTGCCACCAGAACGGATAAAGCAATGTTCCGGCAATCGTCCATTCTTTCCCGGTCGTCTCAGGTCGCTTTCGCAGCCAGAGCAGCCAGGCAACGCCGAACCCGGCCGAGGGGAGGAACGGGATGGCCAGCAACCAGGCTGGAAGCAGATCACCGACACGCCAAACCACGAGCGCGATCACCCAGACCAGGCAATACCACTTGGTCCAGCGGCGAAGATTCGCAGGGGCTTGAGCAAGAACAGACATAGGTCAAATACTGTTTTCGATATCTGGTAGGTCGGTCGTAAAATCGTCGGAACGCGTGGCCTGATCAGACTCCATCGAGTAGTTTGTCGAGGTCTGGCTTATCCAGCGGATTCTTTTTGGGGTCCGCTGGCTTGGTTTCGTCGAGGCCCATCGCTTTGGCAGCCTTCGCAGCATCGGGAGCTCCCGTGGCAGGCGTCGCGGTCGCGGCACCGGTCGCTGCGGCAGGTTCAGCAGGCTTGCTGGTGTCCGGGGTCGCTGCGACTGCGGCGGGCTTTGATCCGGGTGTGGCGGGCTTCTTCGGGCCATAGACCATGTACGGCCCGACGGTGAACACCGCCATGATCCCGACGGTCGCGACCGTACTGATGGCGAGGCTTTGGATCAGCAGGCTGGTTTTGACAATGCCGATCACTTCCTGGGGACTGCGTGTCTTGAGCGACTTCAGGAATTCACGCAATTCTTCCAGTGTGGCTGAGCCGCTTTCCTTCAGATTCTTGACATCATTAATCATGGCTTAATCCTCGCTTCGCATGCTGCGATGCTTTATTTGTTCCGCTGACTGAATGCTTGTTTTTTCTTCGAAATGGCGTGCTTATTTTTTTTCTTCGAGAATATGGACCAAGTCGCCACCTGCTTCGCTGATCGATTCGATCACAGGCTCGTAGTACATTGCCGTCGCTTCCTTGTGGACTTTCAGCAGGACGGTTCGCTGTCCCTGCGGGGCATTGCCCAGCAAATCGGAAATCCCTTTGGCCAGTTGAGCCTGACCGAGTTCCTGACCATTCAAGTGCAGCTTGTTATTGCGATCGATGACGACGCTGACCTTGGCATTGTTGACACCCTCCAGCTTGCTGGCCGCGGCGGGTTGCCATTGCAGGTGGCTGTCGTCCTGAGCTCGAGCGAGGATGACGAAGAAGATGAGGAGATTGAACGCAATATCCCCCATCGCCGTACTCGGCACATCCGCTTTCATGGCTCGTCGTTTGAACTTCATCAGTGACTCATCGTATTTGGCATAAATCGTTAAAGGACAGGTTGGGGACCTGTCTTGCGGCTTGTTTGTGCATGACGCCGCGGGTTTACGAGTTGCGGAAGTAGTGCACAGGCCTCGGCTCCACCGAGGGAAGCTCGGTGGGGTTTGTACTCAGGGGGCGTTTCGTTCTCAGTCTATCCTTCGGGTTATCGTTGATGTTGGGGACATTTTTGGAGCGCCTTTGAAAAAACCGGGGCTTCCTTCGCAAAGCCTCAGTCCAGCCCCGGCCACCCTGGCGTGGGTTTACCAGTTGAGGACGTAGTGCACAGGCCCTGGTTCCACCGAGGCAAGCTCGGCGGGGGATGGGGATTGGAGTCTGTCAGTTCCCTACAGAGACAGTTCGTTCTTCCTCTCGTTGAATGGTAATGTTGGCTCCCAGATCTTGAACGATCGAGGTTGCGGCGATCCAGTGATCGTAGGGGACATCGGATTTACTTTTCACGACGACAACACGGTCTTCGGGACGGCGTTTTCCTTCGAGCAACCGACGGAGGCGGGCTGGCAGTTCTTCGGTTTTGACGGGATCGCCATTCAGGGTGACTACGGTTTTTGTGCGAGTCAGGGCAAGTTCGATGTTCTGGCTCTTCTGTTCCTGTTGCTTGGTCTGTTCGCTACGCGGCAGGTCCTGACGCTTTCCGCTGTCGGGCTGTACTGAGGCACAGACCAGGAAAAAGACGATCAGGTTAAAAGCAATGTCGCCCGTTGCTACCGCAGCAGGTTCGACAAGCAGCTTTTTTGTTCCACGTTCGCGTCGCATTGATTTTCAGTTGCTGATGGCGGTGTTGTTGATTGGGGCGTTGAAGTGACCTGTCGCTCACGCTTCGAACGGAATCGGCCAAGCTGTGTCACGGCGATTCCGATTCAATGACTCTACGAGGCTTCTTTGTCACGGAAAGCGAGTTGCATGGTCACAGATTCAATCAATTCCGAGGCAGATTCTTCGACGTCGAGCACGAACTGGTTGATCGCACTGGTGAAGTAGTTGAACATGATGAACGCGGGAATCCCGACGACCAGTCCCAGCACCGTCGTCAACAACGAAACCATGATCCCATCTGCGGCGGCCTGGACGATGTTCATTTCGCCCATCTTGGCGACGATGTCGGCGAAGGATTGAACCATCCCCTGCACGGTTCCCAGGAATCCGATCATCGGTGCGGCACTGGAAACAGTTGCCAGGATCGGCAGATGTTTTTCCATCGCGGCAACGATGTGAATGGAATAGTCATCCATCCCCTTGATGACCTGTTCTTCAATTTTGGCAGCGTCGTAGCCGAGTCGATGAGCGACCAGATACTTTCGCAGGCCTGCAGCCAGGATAGCGGGGACCGGGCCCTGTTCACGATCACACAGATGCAAGGCTTCTTCGACCCGGTCTGCTTCCAGCAGTTCCCGGACTTTCACTCGCAGTGCTTCGGCCTTGGTGTTCAGCATCATCAAGGCTCGGAATCGTTCGATGATGACTCCCAAGGCCAAGATCCCCAGCAGCAGCAGTGGCCACATGAAGATTCCACCGTCAATCATGTAGCCGAGGGCTCCGGTATGCATCATGTCATGTAGCCAGCCCTTTTCAGCCTTCTTGGCGGCGTCGGCATCTGCCTTGGCAGGCTCGGTCGCCTTTTCAGGTGCGGCCGGTTTCGCGCCAGGAGCGTCAGCAGCAGGCTTCGCAGGAGCTTCGGCCGCCGCAGGAGGATTGGCAGGCGCCTCAGAGCCAGGCGTAGGCGCCTGGGCCAGCAACATCAGGGAAACAAGAAACCACATCAGTCTGTTCTCACAATCTCTGTAAGTTGAATCACCAATTCTGCGGACATTTTGGAGCGGACAATTTCAGTAGCCGAACTCGTGAGAGTTCGGAGATGGGTTGGAAACCTGAATTCTCACGAATTCAGCTACAGTTTTTCTTACATATATTGCATGTTACCGAGAAAACCTCTGTCGGGGTTGATCCCGACGTTCGTCAGTTATTGTCATCAACGCTGTTCGCTTCGGCTTCGAATTGCTGGAGCATTTCTGGCAGCGCCAGTCTTCCGCGAGCATACTTGGCCCCTTCACTATCCGGGTGCTTCCAGCGGCAGTTGTTGTAACTGATAAACGCTTGTCGGTTGTTACCCCCCATGCGATAGCTTTCACCCGCCCAGAAGAAGGCGTCGGCACTGAGCTGGTCTTTCGGGAAGACATCGCTGAACTTGTCGAAGGACTTTCCGGCGGCCTGATACTTCTTGGCTTTGAAGTAACATTGCCCGATGCGGAACGCCATTCGAGGCGCATTCGAGTGTGATTCGAACCGTTCCAGGAATTTCTCGCCGACCTGAGCTGCCACTTCGAACTTTTCGTTCTTGTAGAAGTAGTCTGAGATTCGGATCATCACGTTCGGAATCAACGGGCTCTTGGGGTGCGTTGCAGCCAGTGTGACATATGCTTCCAGCGCCTGATCGAAATCACCTGCCAGTTCATAGCACTGGGCAAGCTTGTACTGTGCGTCTGGTGCCAGGTTGTGGTCCGGGTATTGCCGCAGGATCACGTCGTAGGATCGGATCGCTTCATCCCACTGATCGAGCTCCTGAGCGAACTGCCCCAGCAGGTAGACGATACGGGGTGCATACTTCGGATCAGGATAGTCTTCAATCACTTCCCGCAGGACTCGTCGTCCCGCTTCCAGGTCGATCTTCTTCTCGTCTTCTCGACCAAGCGTTTTGTGGCTCTTGAAGAGCTCGAAGTAGCTTTCTGCGATTCGGAACTTTGTTTCGACCGCGAGTGATTCATCATGGAAGGTCTTGCTGAATGCTGCGATCAGGCCGTCAGTCCCGACGACGACGGGCAGCTCAATCGTCTGCTGCAATGTCCCCGTTTCGGTACTGGCCGACTTATCGACAAACAACAGGTTCAAGCGATCACCGAAGTAGCTTTCGATGACAGGGTCGTTTGTGTCGAGGTTTCCAGGGGTTGGCTTTTCGACCGCTTTTAATTGCAATGAACCGG
>CAIWEX010000430.1 GCA_903911795.1 uncultured Schlesneria sp. | reverse complement strand
GGCATTGCCATCCATGGCCGCATCGGCCATCGAATAGAAGTAGGAATAGAGCGAATAGAATTCCTTCTGAGAAATCGGATCGAACTTGTGGCTGTGGCAGACACAGCAGTTCATGGTCAGCCCCATCCAGACGGTTGACAAGGCTTCCGTTCGGTCGACGGCATAACGAACGAGGACTTCATCGTTGATCGAGCCCCCTTCGCTGGTGGTCACGTTGCAGCGATTGAAGCCCGAAGCGACCTTCTGGTCGGTCGTGGAATTGGGGATCAAGTCTCCAGCGAGTTGCTCGATTGTGAACTGATCGAATGGCTTGTTGGTATTGATTGCATTGATGACCCATTCACGGTACGGCCAGAGTGACCGTTCATTGTCGAGGTGCAGGCCATGGGTATCACCGTAGCGAGCGGCATCCAGCCAGATCCGCCCCTGATGTTCACCATAGCGAGGTGACATCAACAATCGGTCGACGGCTCGTTCGTAAGCTTCAGGAGACTTGTCCGCCAGGAAAATATCGACGTCAGAAGGGGAGGGTGGCAATCCGATCAGGTCCAGAGTGACTCGACGAATCAATGCGATCTTGTCCGCTTCGGGCGACGGTTCCAGCCCTGCTGCTTCCAGTCGGGTCAGGATGAATTTGTCGATGTCATTGCGAACATTGGCGGCGAATCGTGTTGCGGGGGGATCTCGTCGAACGGGCGCAAGGAACGCCCAGTGGCCCTGGTACTCGGCCCCTTCAGCGATCCACTGCTTCAGGATATTAATATCGCCTTTTGTCAGCGACTTGCCACTCGCCTTGGGAGGCATTTGCTCGTCGGGGTTCTGAGAAAGGATGCGGCGAATGACTTCGCTGGTTGAAGCATCATTCGGAACAATTCCGGTGTGCCCGGATTCGAGCTTGGCAATCGCGCCGTCGCGCTGATCGAGTCGCAGACCTCCCTCGCGATGCTTGGGATCAGGTCCGTGACACAGAAAGCAGTTATTCGACAGGATCGGCCGCACATCGCGGTTGAATTCGATCTTCTGATCGGCCGCGAAGGAAATCGAACCAGAGACGATCAAGCCAAAGCCAGCCGTCAGTAACGAGAACATCCGACAACGCATCGAAACGACCTCCGCAAGCGGATTTCAGAAACGGGGTGAATGAGTACAGGCAGGAACGGATCGTGGGAAACCGAACTCCATCAGTATCAGCCGATGCCGCCCCTAAAGTCAAACCGATTTCGGGCGTCGGGCACGTCAAGCGGCTTTTTCTACTGTCGGGAATTCAGGTCTGGAGGAAGAAAAAGATTTGGAACGCTGATCGCCGCTGATTCACGCTGATTTCGGACACGAGGAAACGAAACCCACAACTTTCTTTATGATGTAAAGTCCCGGTCGACTGGAAATGTGTGGCCATGGATTCACACGCTCGGCGTGACGTCGGTTAACATCGCTATCACCGAAACGGTGAATCCTGTGTGAAGTGGCGCAGCCTGGAAGCTTTTTCGGTGGCTGACAAATTCGCGAGACTGAGAATCGCAGGGGATTTGATTGGCGGTCGCTTGAATCGTTCAAACCCATCTGGCATAGTTCCAGCCCGATCGTGGCTGGATGCCTGCGCTGCGCGCTGTTTTTGTACGCCTACACGAGTGACCGAATGAGCGGCCCCCTTGCCGTATTAACGCTGGAAAACTACTTCGCATCAGTTCTGAAGTCGTGTGCCGACTCCGAGACTGTGGCGATGGTAGCCTTTGTATTGGCAGCACTTACGCACGCAGCCCTGTTGCTGGGGTTGTTTGGCGGGTTGCCGGTGTTCTACATCTGGCTTGAGCGCAAAGTCGCTGGACGTATTCAGGACCGTCTCGGTCCGACACGCGTCGGCGGTAAGTTTGGCTGGCTGCAGACCATCGCCGACGGTATTAAGTTGATCCAGAAGGAAGACTTGGTCCCCAAAGATGCGGACAGTCTCGTTTTTCGGATGGCGCCGTATCTCGCTGGTGTGGCATCGTTTGTGGCGTTTATGGTGCTCCCCGTAGCGGATGGCTGGGTGGGTGTCGCTGCTGAGTGCGGGGCGTTTCTCATTCTGGCATTAATGTCGCTTGAAGTTCTCGGGATCATTCTGGCGGGTTATTCAAGCGGGTCGAAATGGGCCTTGTTCGGTGCAATGCGTGAAGCGGCTCAGATGGTCAGCTACGAAATTCCGATGGCAATCTGTGCCTTAATTCCTTTGCTGATCGCAGGTTCGCTGAATCTGCAGGTCGTTGGTCGGATGCAATCGGGCGGATTCTGGAACTGGTTCATCTTCCATGACCCGTTCGCGTTTTTTGCGTTCTTCTGTTACTTCACCGTGGCGACGGCAAGCGTCAAACGCGCTCCGTTCGACCTGGCTGAGGCGGAAAGCGAGCTGGTCGCTGGTTTCCACACCGAATACAGCGGTTTTCGCTGGTCGATCTTCTTTCTGGCCGAATACGCCAGCATGTTCGCGGTGAGCGGTATTGCAGTCTTGCTGTTTCTGGGTGGCTGGGAAACTGGCTCTGGAATTGAAACTGTGATATTTGGGGGGGGTGAAGGAAGCGGGCTGCGAAGCTGGTGGAAGGATGTTCCAATCCGTGGCTTCGGTTTGGGTTCCTATATCGCCAATCTGTTTGCGGTGCATGTGTTTGTGATCAAGGCATCTCTGCTGGTGACTCTGCAGATCTGGGTTCGCTGGACGCTGCCTCGGCTGCGAATCGACCAAGTGATGACCACTTGTCTGAAATACTTGGTTCCTATCAGTTGCTTCTTGTTTCTCGGGGCTGTCTTGTGGCCACTGATTCTTGCTTCGACAAATGGCCGACCGGTCGTTTTCGGGAATGCCTTGAAGTCGGTGGTGTCGAGTGGTTCGGGTTCCGCTCCGACGGTCGCTCGGACCAATTCGGAGGTGACTCGATGACCGAACAGTTGCTCTTCTGGGTGTTTGCGATTCTGACGTGTGGTGGCGCCCTGGCTGTTGTTGTGACGCAGAATGTCGTTCGCATGGCATTCTGGCTGGTGGTGTCGCTCGGGTCTGTAGCGGCACTCTTCTTCCTGCTGCATGCAGACTTTCTGGGTGCTGCCCAGTTGCTGATCTACGTCGGTGGTACTGTGGTGCTGCTAGTGTTCGGGGTCATGCTGACCGCCAGCGGTCATACCATCAAAGTTCAGACAACTCCGGCAGAAACGCTGCTCGGATGTGGTGTTGGTCTGCTGTTGCTGTGCGTGCTGGTGTTTGGGATCAACTCGGTCGAATGGTCGGATGTCGCGAGCCGGATACCCAAGGCTGGTGATTCAGCTGCGGTGACAGATCACGCTGAGGACGTTCGGTTGGAATCAGCGGTGACATCGGCGAAGTCGGATGAATCACGCGACAAAGCTAAAAATGCTCAGGAAGCTGTGCTGGCGCGCCGCCAATCGGGGCGAACCCTGCGTCAACTGGGGTTGAGTTTCTTCGGGTTGCGTCCAGATCGGAATCTGAATCAAGAAGCGGGTAAGCCGTTGGCGCCTGGATATTTACTGCCGTTTGAAATCATTTCGATTCACTTGCTGGTCGTATTGGTCGGGGCGGCCTACTTGGCGCGAGCTAAGCGCCGTGTGACTCCTGGTTTGGAAGCTGACCTGTAGTCTCGTGCCGCTGCGGCGTCTCGAGAGCAGGAACAAGGGTGACTTCGATGGATGGTGTCGGGCTTGAAGCCTATCTGATTGTCGGTGCAGTGTTGTTCGTGTGCGGAATTGTCTGCATGGCGACCAAACGCAACGCCATTGGTGTGTTGATGGGAGTCGAGTTAGTGCTGAATGGCGCCAACGTCAACTTCGTTGCGTTTTCTCGGTTTACTCCGCTGGGACTGGATGGCCAGGCCACAGCGTTATTTGTCGTGGTTCTGGCGGCAGCTGAAGCGGCAGTCGCCTTGGCCATCGCCCTGAACTATTACAACAATCACCTGACAATCGATGTCGATCGCGGTAACGAATTGCATGGCTGATCTGGCTGTGCAGTAGACCGGTTTCAGACTGACTGACCCTTTTTTCTGTCGTTCAACGAAGCATTATGGCCCCTCAATCAACCGGCGAATTGTTGAGAAACCTGTTGACGGTGGCTTGGCTGTTGCCGCTCGCCGGGTTCGTCGCCGAAATCTACTGGCTTCGCTGGTCGCACCGTCTGAGCAAGACGGCAGCGTACTGTGCAGTAGCCTGTATTGGTCTCGGCTTTATCTGCAGTGCTTCAGCGCTGATCACATGGGGCGTTGCAACCCGTGGGGAAGCATTCGGCGACTCTCATGGGGGGCACCATGCTGAGCAGCATCAAGAAGAACATGAGCCGCAGCTTGGTGCTGCCGAAGGTGAAAAAGTCGCTGCCGATCCGCATGCCGATGATCACGGCAAGCATGCCGATCACGGCAAGAAGCACGATGACAAAGGTGATCACAAGCACGCTGGTGAAGAACATGCAGGGATGCCCAAGGCGTTCTCCGGTACGTTCTACCGACTGGCGAAGT
>CAIWEX010000429.1 GCA_903911795.1 uncultured Schlesneria sp. | reverse complement strand
GATCATCCGGTTGATTTCAATGATCCCCGGTTTCATGAGCCGATGGTGCCACTGACATCGGTGGGGGTGGCATTCGAAAACTATTTCGGCAGGACGGATGGAGCGAATCCGCCGTACCACGTTGCTGTCCCTGGAAGTCCTCAAGAAATCTGGCTGCGGAAAACCGTGGCTGAAAAACTGGATGCGGTCAATCTTCGCCTGCGTCCCTGGCGGGCAGAAGTGTTCGTGCTCGACGGGTATCGGCCGATGGCGTGCCAGCGAAATTTGTGGGCATTTTTTATTTCAAAAGCCAAGGAATTGGACCCGGATGCCACTGAACAGGAATGCCGTGCCTACGCGATGCAGTACGTTGTTGATCCCGCCCGCTTCGATGAACATGACTCCAGAACCTGGCCGGCACACTCAACAGGAGCCGCCGTTGATCTGACTCTGAGAGACTCGTTGACGGGTGAATTGCTGGACATGGGGGCTCAGTTTGAAGAGTTGCTCGACGCCAGAGTCACTGACTACTTTGAGCGACAACTGGCAAGCGGAAGCATCAGTGAAACCGATGTCCGTCTCCAAAATCGCCGCCTGTTGCATTGGGCGATGACATCCGAAGGTCTGCTGAATGAAACGGCCAGTGTCTTCTGGCACTACGACTATGGCAATCAGAACTACATCCGGGCCTGCCGCGCACTTCTTCCGGAATCTCCGCGAACGGCTTGGTACGGATACCTCGCTCCACCTGACTGATTCTTGTGTTTATCGAGAACCTCTGTTTGCTTCGGAAGTGATTCCCGCGCAAGCGGAAATTCATGCGGATGTAGTGAGATATCGCACGATCTTTTCGATCTGATCCAATTCGTAAGCAGCGGACAGTGTCACCATTGACTTCGTCGCCAAAACGTGGAATCTAGTAGGCGGCTAATGATTTGTAGCGACTGTCAGGTCACCATAACGCCTGATACCCATTTTGAGTTCACAACTACTGGAGAAACTGATGATTCGCAACGTGTTCGTCCTTTCGCTGCTCACGATGTCCGCTGCGGTATTTGCCGCAGACGCTCCCCCGGAAGCCGCCGACATGAAAGTCATTTTCAATGGAAAAGACTTGACCGGTTGGGACGGTGACCCGCGGCTGTGGAGTGTGAAGGATGGCGTGATCCATGGGGAAACCACCAAGGAGAATCCAGCCAAGGGGAATACGTTTATCATCTGGAAGGATGGAACAACGAAGGATTTTGAACTTCGTCTGTCGTTCCGCTGCAACGCCACCAACAACTCGGGAATCCAATACCGATCGAAGCACATCACCGAGAAGGTCAGCAACAACTGGGTAGTTCGTGGCTACCAGCACGAGATTCGAAACGAAGTCAAGTTCCCGAACATCTCGGCTTTCATCTACGACGAAGGGGGTAAGCGAGGGCGGATCTGCATGGTTGGCGAACAAGCCACCTGGGAAGCTGGCGGGAAGAAGATCGTCAAATCAGACCTGATCGATCAGGCGGGCTGGGAGAAGCTCTTCAAGCTGGATGAATGGAATGACGTCGTGATCATCGGCAAGGGAAACCACGTCCAGCATTACATGAATGGCAAATTGGTCCTGGACTTCACAGACAACCATCCAGAACTGGCCCTGAAAGAGGGCATTATGGCTCTGCAACTGCACGGCGGTGCACCGATGTGGGCCGAATATAAGAACATCCGGATTCGCGAGATCAAGTGAGATCAAGTGCAGGGAAACGCATTTCACTGACTTGCGTTTCCCTCTGTATTCTTCTGTGGTAGTAGATGCGGTTTACCACAGAGGTCACGGAGGGGCATCGAGTTATTCAGAGAAGAGCATGCCCCCGAAGCCTGTTGCCGAGGCGCTGCGCCTCAGTGTTTTCAAGGCTTTCACACGAGTTCTGGCAGTGGGTTCCAGCCGTCGACCAGATGATGTGGTCGGCCAGCGAAGTCTCGCAGATAGATCGACATGGGGTCGATTCCCATGTGCCGGTAGAGCGATGCATGAACTTCGCCAAAGTGAACGGGGCGATCAGCAATGCGAGCTCCTTCCCTGTCCGTGGAACCGATCACCTGACCGGTTCGGAATCCCCCACCTGCGATTAATGCACCGCCGACTTGTGGCCAGTGATCGCGGCCTGCGTCTGGATTGATACGCGGAGTTCTGCCGAATTCGCCCCAGGCGACAACGGCGACATCCTTATCCATTCCTCGTTCATGCAGGTCTGTGACGAGCGCATGAATCCCCCGATCAAACATCGGGAAGTGAGTGTTCTTGCACTCGCTGAAGTTCTGGCTGTGGAAGTCCCAGCGACCGAAGTTCAACGTGACGACACGCGCCCCCGCTTCGACAAGTCGCCGTGCCATCAAGAATTGCTCCAGATTTCGTGGAGCACCATCGCCGTAGTTGTTGGGGTCTCCCTTGCCATACCGTTCTCGTACGGCCGGATCTTCCTTCGACAGATCCAGGGCCTCAACCAGTCGACTGGAGGTGAGGATCTCCAGAGCCTGGCGATTGAGAGAATCACAGCCTTCCATCATGCCGCTGGCATCGGCGTCACGCCGGAAACCATCGAAGCTCGCCAGCAACCGCCTGCGATCAGAAAGACGTCCAATGTCGACTCCGTTCAGTGTCATGTCATCACGAGCGGGGCCAGAAGGTCGAAACGCGGCATGAGCCACGCCAAGGAATCCAGGATGCCCGGGCGATCCATAGGGAGGATGTCCTGCATTCGGGGCCAACCCGAAGAACGGTGGTACCGATTTGTTAAGCGGTCCAAGCACTTTGGAAACCGATGACCCGATGGAAGGCCAACCTCCAGGTGGCTGCCCTTGGACTTTGCGGCCCGTATAGCAGATGAAAGAATCGTGGTCCCCGGTCGGTGAACCATAAACTGAACGGACAGGGACGACCTTGTCCATGATCGACGCGATTTTAGGCAAATGCTCACAAATCTGGATGCCCGGAACGGATGTCTCAATCGGCTTGAATTCGCCCCGGATTTCTGAGGGAGCGTCCATCTTCAAATCGTACATATCCTGGTGCGGCGGAGCGCCGACCATGTAGATCATGATGATGGCTTTGTGTGACTTCTGGATTCCCGCTGCCTGTTCCGCTCGCAGCAACTGAGGCAGCGTCAGGCCCCCCATCCCCAAGGCCCCGATTCGCAACGCATCGCGCCGACTGATTCCGTCACACAATCGGTGGGACATCCCGGAAATGTTCAGCATCGTGCAAATCCTTCAAGGCGAAAAACGGCGTGTGGGACGAAGACAAGGTCGGACGGCAGGATGGTCACGGGACCATTTCGGCGGCAAACACGTCAGGGACTCATCAGGCAGAATTGATCCTAATCCAAAATCGGCTGAGGGGCCAAGTCTGAAACAGGTTTCGTCGCCGAAAAACGAGGAATTACAGACCGCTTGCTGGGGAAAACGGTCAGATCAGTTCCTGAATCGGTGCCCCGCGATAAAGAACCGGAACCGGGCGACCTTCATGCAGGAAAATTCGATCGGTCGGAACACCCAGTTGGCGATAGATCGTGGCCAGCACATCGTTGTAATGGATTGGCCGATCCTGAGGGATTTCGGCACGCGGGTTACTCGTTCCCAGGACCAGACCAGACTTCAAGCCACCTCCAGCGAGTACAACTGAAAAGACATCGCTCCAGTGGTCTCGACCGGTATCCTTGTTGATCTTTGGAGTCCGTCCAAACTCAGAAACGATGGCGACCAGTGTGGATTCCAGCAGACCTCGCTCTTTCAAATCATCGAGCAACGTCGAAACGGCTTGATCGAACCGCGGCAGCAGCGTGTTCTTCATCGAAACAAAGTTTCCAACGTGCGTGTCCCAGTCCTGATTGTCCGAAAAGTTGACAAGCGTGAACGGGACCCCGGCTTCGGCCAGTCGGCGTGCCAGCAGAGTGCGCTGACCGATCTTGTTGCTGCCATAGCGAAGTCGGGTTGTGGTCGATTCCTGAGAAAGATCAAAGGCATCTCGCGTGACCGGATGACTAACCATTTCCAGTGCTGTGTTTCGGAACTGGTCAATTCCCGTCATGGTCCCGCTGGCGTCCGCAGATCGTGCGATGGTGTCCAGACGCTGTAACAATCCCTGGCGATCCTGAAACCGGCCGGGATCGATTGCTGGAGACATCACCAGATACGGCGGGATTTCGTAGGGAGTCGTGGCATCGACCGGCACCGCGTCTGACTCAAACGGGTCATACGACCAGGACTCTTTGTGTTCAGGTCCATTTATGCCCTTTCGAATGAGCACGTGAGACACCATTCCGCCCGGTGTGATTCGATTGGCTCTCGGCATGTTACAACTCACACCGAACCGACGACACAACTGAGGCAATGTCATTTAGCATTCCGGCTTCCTTTCTCAACGCAGTCAACCTACTTCGATTGCCGAGTAGCGGCGACCCCATTTGAAAGTTCAATCCTGTTCGATCCCAATCGACGACGCCAGAGAAATTCATTCCGGATTCCTCGTCGCTGATTCACTTTTTCTGTAAGGTCACGTCGCCTGCGATTGTTTATCGTTCAGGTGCCTGATCGCGGGAGTAAAGTGGATGACGATGACAGCTCCAGAGACTCGATCCAGTTTGCTGGTAAAACTGCGGGAACCGCAGGACCAGCAGGCATGGGGCGAGTTCGTCGAGTTCTATCTGCCACTCATTCTCCGACTGGCAAAACAACGGGGCCTTCAAGAGGCAGACGCTTCTGAAGTGGCACAGGACGTACTGATGGCAGTGGCCAGATCGATCAGTCGATTTGAATCCGACCCATCGCGAGGTTCCTTTCGTGCCTGGATATCGACGATTGCCAGGAACATGACTGTCAATTTTCTGATCCGCCAGTCGCGTCATCCGCGCGGGACGGGCGACAGTGATTTCGCCGATCGGTTGGATGATATTCCCGCCCCCGACGGCCCCGAGTCACAACTGTTTGATCTGGAACATCGACGCCAGATATTTGCCCAGGCTGTATCTCAAATCGAAACTGAGTTTCGCCGCGATACATGGCGAGCATTCTGGGAGACATCCGTCTGTGACCGCGCAGTCGCGGTCGTCTCCGCAGACTTGAAGATGACAATTGGTGCCATCTATGTGGCTCGCAGCCGGGTGATGAAGCGATTGCGTGAAAAAGTGGAAGAGATTCAACCTCGGTAGCCCAGGCTCAATGAAACAAGAGCAGACAGGTTCCAAGTGCATATCGTGATTGCGGAGTGATGGACGTGGTGGCAAATTCGATCTCCTGTGATGCAACTCGATTGCAACGGCTGCTCGATGGCGAGTTATCCGATGTGCATCAGGCCGAAGTGGCCGGACACGTCGAATCATGCCAGGACTGTCGACGGCAGCTCGAATCACTCGCAGCCGATCCAAGCTGGTGGCGCGAGACTCACGAGTTGCTCTCAAGCTTCACGCGTCCGCTGCCAGGAGCGTCACACGAACTCGCAGAATCCGAACGTCGCCTTGCGGATCGTGTAGCTCAGGGTGGCATGGCATCCCGTCATAATGACGAAGAGCATGCTTCTGACCCCAGGTCTCCGTCAGTACCACTCGACTTTCTTGCCCCGAGTGACAACCCGGCAATGCTGGGGCGGTTGGGTGAGTTCGAGATTCTCGAGCTAATCGGCTGCGGTGGTATGGGTATTGTCCTGAAGGGGTACGATCACGAATTGAATCGGTATGTGGCCGTTAAGGTGCTGCATCCTCATTGTGCGACCAGTGCTGCGGCACGTAAGCGGTTCGCGAGGGAAGCCCAGGCGGCAGCGGCAGTCGTTCACCAGCACGTTGTGGCGATTCACGCCGTTGACGCGAATCATCATCCGCCGTATCTGGTGATGCCATTTGTGCCGGGTGAGTCTCTGCAACAACGGCTCGTACGACAAGGAGTGTTCGATGTGATCGATGCCCTGAGGATTGGGCAGCAGGTCGCGGATGGCCTGTCAGCGGCACACGCCCAGGGATTGGTCCATCGCGACATCAAACCAGGAAACATTCTGCTGGAGCGCAACGTCGAACGAGTCCTGCTGACCGACTTCGGGCTGGCGCGCGCTGCCGACGACGCGAGTCTGACTCAAAGTGGCGTCATTGCGGGAACGCCACAATACATGTCTCCTGAACAGGCACGTGGGGAACAGGTTGACGCTCGAACAGACTTGTTCAGTCTGGGAACGGTGCTCTACACATTACTCGCAGGACATTCGCCATTTCGCGCCGAAACCGCCATGGGTGTTCTCAGACGCGTCTGCGAAGACACTCCGCGACCACTCAGCGAAACAAATCCCGCAGTCCCTGTGTGGATCGATGCGATCATCGAGAAGCTCCATGCAAAACAACCCGCCGATCGATTTGAGTCAGCAGCGCAAGTCAGCCTCTTGTTGACAAATTGCGTTGCCCACCTGCAGCAGCCGAATGCCGTGCCGCTTCCAGGCGATATCGCGAAACTCATCAGACGACACCCCAGGAAGCAAAACAGGGCCACAAGTCGAACAGCATTGGCCAAGATCGCCGTGATCACCACAACCTGCATCGTACTGACTGTGATGATGCTTCATTTCATCAATCCAGGTCTGTTTTCATCGAAAGCAACTCTGACAGACCCAGCGACAACAAATCCATCGACGACCCCATCGACACTCGACAACAAATGGCAAGATCCTCAGGACGCCGAAGTCCGCGACCTTGATCAACGGATTCGGCAACTTGAACAGGAGTCAGAACAATGGTGAATACCAACCGACAGATTCAACTGAGTCATTTGGCGTTCCTCCTGCTGATACTTGTCTCAACGGCATGCAATGCCGATGACGTACCTGGCCCCCCCGATCGGACTGCAAGTGACACGACGCCAGAAACTGCAACTCCGGGAATCGCTGCTGGAGACAAGCCGAAGTCGGACGAGAAGCGTGCTGCCACGAGCATGGAGGAAAACCAAAGGCTCGCCAACGAGGTCGCAAAGGCGATGCTTAACGAGGGTGTCCGGGGTGATATCACGATCGAAATCACGAACGGTATCGTTGTTCTTACGGGAACTGTGGCCGACCTCAAAATCAAAAG